>NZ_JBATLB010000127.1:0-23276 GCF_049669965.1 Muriicola sp.
CAGCAGCAGGAACTACTTTTTCTGACTTTTTCAATACGGAACTCAGAGATAAGATTGGGATGAACGGTATTTGGCTCAGTACTAACGGCAAGAACAATGTCTATTTCAGCAATGCCCGTAGTATGGCGAGATTTGGTTTGTTAAATCTAAATGGGGGAAGTTGGGAAAATACCGTAGTGCTGGAAGATGTGAACTATATGACCTCCATGCGAAACACCTCCCAGGCCATTAATCTCTCCTATGGGTATTTATGGTGGTTAAATGGAAAAGAAAGTTATATGGTACCCGGATCGCAAGTTAGGTTTAATGGGTATCTTATACCAAATGCGCCTCCCAATACCTATGCGGGATTGGGCAAGAATGACCAAAAATTATACATCGTCCCGGACCAGGGGCTGGTGGTTGTCAGAATGGGAGAAGATGCCGGAGAAGACCAGGCGGGTCCTTCCAGTTTTGACAATGAACTCTGGGGTATACTCCAAGATCTTATTGGATACTAAAAATCCCTTTTATTGATATTGCTCCGGAGTCTGCCTAACCTTATTGATCTTTTCATAGGCGGCACCCAACTGCAAAAGTTTAGCTTCTTCAAACTGCTTCCCTATAAACGTAAGACTGATGGGTTCTCCAGTTGCCTTATACCCCATCGGAATCGTTAAAGCAGGATATTTGGCCACTGCGGCATAGGCTGCGTGATAATTATTGATGGAAAGAATGGCATCTAATTGATTATCATCTATGGCCTCATCAAAATAGACCCTGGTTTGTGATTCCAGGTTGCTTTTTATGGTCTCCAATTCTTCCATGGAAGTGGTGTCGGATACTATCGCATTGAACCTTCCCTGTCCATACGGAATACGAAGTAAACTATCCTGTAAATTATACTGCATAATATCGGCTACTTCTCTTACCGTAATATCTTTCTTGTTCTTTACATGGTCAGAAATATATGCGGGCAGATCTACCTTCATGTCCAGATTAAGAATACTGATAAAACCATCGAGTGGCAAGGAAGGAGGATCTAATACCACAATTTCTGCCCCTGCCGCTTCCATTTTATCCAGGGTCATTTTATAAATACTATCGCTTTCCAGTAAATTAGAAAATGCCCCAAAACGTTTACCTTTCAAGGTAGTAGAGCCCAAATATTGAAACCAGTTCACACCAAAGTCTTGCGCCACAGAAGAAGGATCCTGTGAGTCTTTTCCCATCATGGCGTCTAAAAGAATTGCATTGTCTGTGACATTGCGGGTCATAGGTCCCGGGGTATCCAGGGTGCTCGAAATTGGAACAATACCGGTTCTGCTCAGCAGCCCAATAGATGGTTTTAGGCCCACTACAGAATTCTGGCTGGAGGGAGACAAAATAGAACCGGATGTTTCTGTACCCACCGCGGCCACCGCATAATTAGCAGCCATAGAAGTGCCACTCCCAGCACTAGAACCTCCGGTTTCAAAGATCTTCCTCCCATAGGGGTTTAAGGTTTGCCCTCCATAGGCACTATAGCCCACCGGGCAACCATCACAGAGGTAATAGGCCCATTCGCTCAAATTTACCTTTCCCAGTATAAGTGCCCCTTTTGCTTTGAGTTTTTCCACGATATAGGCATCGTCCGTAGTATTGTCTGCAAAAACCAGCGCCCCTGCCGTGGTATTCATTCCCTTGGTATCTATATTATCCTTTAGAAGTACTGGCATTCCATATATGGGGTGATGCCCTTCTTGTCGTTCCTTATCCTTTTTTCTGGCTTCCTCTACTACCTCCCCATTTAGTGCTATAATCGTATTTAAGGTGGTCTCATTGTCTAATTCAAAATGGTAGATTCGGTACAAATAAAACAAAACCAGTTCTTCATAACTTAGTTTCCCTTCTTTTACAAAGGCCTGTAAAGCAGGAATATCCTGTTCCAGGATCATGGGCTTTAAACGCTCATAGGAAGCCTTGCTAAACTGGGAGACCTCATGGTACAAGGGTCTGAATACATCATTTTTATCCAAAACCCTGGATTGGATCAGCTTATAGCGCATTCTAGGGTTGTCGTGCGATTCATTGGCTGCTATCTCTGTGGAATCATTGTAGGCAGTCCATAAGACAATATTCTCATCCATGGCTGGCTGCTCCTTGCAGCTTCCCATCCATAGGACCACTATGGTTATGACTATTAAAACACTTATTCTTCCCTTTATTACTCTAATTCTTTCCATCTGGCGATATTTTCTTTATTCATACGTACAAATTCATCCTTCCCCTCTGCCTGGGCAAGTGTCAGGGAGCGTTGGGCCGACACTATAGCGGCACTGTAGTTTTTTACGGCTGCTTCCACCAGGGATTTTACCCTGTAATAATAATAGGTATCACCACCCAACGCTATTGCCTTTTCCAAATACCCCAGTGCCGTTTCGTTCGCTATTCCTTCTTCCTGAAAATACCTAGCGGCTTCATAGTAGTCCTGTGCAGTGGGAGAGCCCTTCATATGCTCCTCTATGGTATGTAACATCTCTTTTTGAGTGCCAGCCTCCATAGGAACAGAGATTTTACGAGTACCCCATTTCCATTGCATGACGGCCCCGTTATGGGTTATTGAATCGAAGCTTATAAGAAAGTTTTCCTGCCATTCTATATTTTCCTGAAGTTTGATGCGCACCCTAAACGCATCTTCTGCAGCATCGTATGCCGTTCTCCCATCTCCCCAATGAGTGGTATTCTTATGAAAGACCACCTCCCAGACATCTTCTTCCGGAAAGGCATATAAGGCATAGGTTCCGGGGGATAACTTATTTCCCAATATCGTTATTTCCTTATTCGTAGAGAATTTAGTGGATTCATTGGCGCCTACCCTCCAAATACGGCCATATGGAATCAATTTGCCAAAAAGCTGCCTTCCCCGCACCGCAGGTCTGGAATATTCAATACTCAGGCTTGTTAATCCAATTTGTTGTTCAATTTTTGAGAAGGGACTGGCCTTGGGATAAGTTGGTTGACACCAGACAGAGAGCGTTACGAACAATACGAAAAGGGATGCTATGAAATGAGCTGTTTTCAACTGAAAAAGGAGTCAACAAATTCATACTTATTAAATACCTGCAGGTCTTCAATTTTTTCACCTACTCCTATGTACTTTACAGGAATTTGGAACTGATCCGAAATACCGATAACCACCCCGCCTTTTGCGGTTCCATCTAGTTTTGTCACTGCCAGGGAAGTTACTTCCGTAGCCTTGGTAAATTGCCTTGCCTGTTCAAAGGCATTCTGGCCCGTAGAGCCATCTAATACCAATAGCACCTCATGGGGCGCATCTGGGACAACTTTCTGCATGACCCGCTTCACCTTGCTCAGCTCGTTCATTAAGTTCACCTTGTTGTGGAGGCGTCCTGCGGTATCGATCAATACAACGTCTGCCCCTTGGGTAAGGGAGGCGCTAAGGGTGTCAAAGGCTACTGAGGCAGGATCGCTCCCCATTTGCTGCTTTATGATCGGCACTTCTACGCGATCTGCCCAAACCTGCAACTGGTCAATGGCTGCGGCACGAAAAGTATCTGCGGCTCCCAGGATAACCGAGTACCCCTTGTTCTTTAATTGATGTGCTAATTTCCCAATGGTGGTAGTCTTTCCTACTCCATTGACCCCTACCACCATGATCACATATGGCTTTTTGCCTGTTGGGATCTCAAAATCTGTGGCTTCTCCCGTATGCGTCTCAGATAATAGTCCGGCAATCTCCTCTCTTAGAATACCATTAAGTTCATCGGTGCCCATGTATTTATCGGCAGCAACGCGTTTTTCGATCCGTTCAATGATCTTTAGGGTTGTTTCCACCCCAACGTCGGAGGTTACCAATACTTCCTCCAGATTATCCAGGACGTCATCGTCTACTTTGGATTTTCCGGCCACCGCCTTTCCCAGTTTTGAGAAAAAACTAGTCTTAGTTTTCTCAAGACCCTTGTCAAGGCTTTCCTTTTTTTCGGAAGAAAATATTTTTTTAAAGAAACTCATGGATGGTTTTTGCTCAGCGGCTCAAATATAAGAAATTAAAAAAGCCGCTATCCAGAGAGAGCGGCTTATTTTATGTGCAGAAAGTTGACTATTTTTTGGCCAACCAATCGTTTACCATTTCCGGTGACATTACGGATTCAACAAAAGTATAGGCGCCGCTTTTAGGCGATTTTACCATTTTGATAGCCTTTGTAAGTCTTTTTGAACTTCCCTGAAGGGTTGCTACGGTCTTCTTTGCCATGATCTTTTACTTTATCTCTTTATGAACAGTCATTCTTTTCAGAATGGGATTAAACTTCTTTATCTCCAATCTATCGGGAGTATTTTTTTTGTTCTTGGTGGTAATATACCTTGAGGTACCTGCCATACCAGAGTCTTTATGCTCTGTGCATTCCAAAATTACCTGAACCCTATTTCCTTTTTTTGCCATGATCTATTATTTATGTGGCTTACTTCAGTATTCCATTCTGGCGTGCCTCTTTCAAGACCGCAGAAATTCCTTTTTTGTGGATGCTTTTAAGAGCCCTTGCAGAAACTTTCAAGGTAATCCAACGATCTTCCTCAGGGATATAAAACCTTTTCTTAGAAAGATTTACATCAAATCTCCTTCTCGTTTTATTGATCGAAAAGGAAACGTTATTTCCGAACATCGCCCTCTTTCCAGTAATTTCGCAAACTTTAGACATGGTGCTCTTATTTACTTTGATTTAAACAGGATGCAAATTTACGTCATTTTAACGGAAGCACAAAAATCTTTTTTAGAATTTTAAAATTTCTTTTTGTAGCATTTCTAAGGCCTTGTGCACCCCTTTTTGTACGATCCTTGTTCGGTGATTTCCCATGGAGAATTCCTGAACCTCAACCCCTTTTTCTGAGGCTATAGCAATAAAAACCGTACCAATAGCCGCATCAGAGTCGCCTTTGGCAGGGCCGGCATTCCCGGTGGTGGCCACCCCATAATCTGTCTTCATGAGTTCCCGTATATTCTTCGCCATAGAAGCCGCCACCTCTGCACTTACCACAGAATGCTGCTGAATCAGACTCTCCGGTACCTTCAAAAGGTCGATCTTGGTTCTGGTGGCGTAGCATACCATACTCCCTACAAAATAAGCGGAAGCCCCAGGTACGGAGGTGATCTGTTCTGCAATCTTTCCTCCGGTAAAGCTCTCTGCGGTAGCCATCGTTCGCTTTTTGGCGGTAAGTAATTTTCCCACCACGGCTTCTATGGTACCTTGCTCTTCTTCTCCGGTGATAATATCACCGATGAGTTCATAAATTTTTGCAGCAACCATTTTGATCCCGTCTTCCAGTATTTGCCTCTCAGGACCTTTGGCCGTTAGACGCAAACGTACCTTTCCCAGGTTTGGTAAATACGCCAGCTTTATGGTATTGGGCAGTGTATCTTCCACAGCAGCTATACGCTCCGCAATGGCACTTTCCCCCAGGCCATAGGTCATTATGGTCTTGTGGATAATAAAAGGCCTCTTGTATTTATCTACCAGTTTTGGCAACACCTGGTTGGTCATCAGATCTTTCATCTCATACGGCACTCCTGGCATGGAAATAAAGACACAGTTGTCCTCTTCTATCCACATTCCGGGAGCAGTACCAAAATTATTTTGCAATACCTGTGCTTTTGATGGCACCAGTGCCTGATTTCTGTTGATGTCTGAAATTGGGGTGGAAATATATTTTTTGAATAGTTTTTCTACATGTGCCAGCACCTCCTTATTCTGAACCAGGGTGTCATTGAAGTATTCACAAAGCGTACGTTTGGTAATATCGTCCTTGGTTGGGCCAAGGCCTCCGGTAATAAAGATGATCTCTGCCCTGGAGCGCGCCTCTTTTAAGGCATTGAGGATATGCGCCTTGTCATCCTGAACGGAAGTGATCTGATATACAGAAATACCAATCTTGTTGAGTTCGCTGGCAATAAAAGCCGAATTAGTGTCTATGATCTGGCCAATGAGGATCTCATCGCCAATGGTAATAATTTCAGCAAACATTAGACGTCAAAATCTTTTCCAAGCTCTGAAATTACCTGCTGTATATCTTTTTTCAACATAGGGAACCTTGCCTCTATCTGATCTTTGTTCTCCGCATTCTTCCCAAGGGTCTCAATCTCCAGAGCTATGGCGCGAGTTTGCTCCATTCCCAACAGGTCTACATTGGGTTTTATTTTATGGGCCAGCTTATAGGTATTCTCATAATCCCCTTCCTGAATGGCCTTTTCGAGGTCTTCAAGATCCTGAGGAACCTCTTCCAGGAAAACTGTTATCACAGAGAGGATGAAGTCTTCGTCCCCATCTGCCATCTCCTTTAATTTGTCAAGACTATAGATCATCTATTTAATTTTTAAACGCAATAATTCTTTTCCTTCCAAACTTCCCGAAAGGTAGTCATTTGGACTTACTCTGCCAACACCTGCCGGGGTGCCTGTAAACAATATATCTCCTTTTTTTAATGTAAAAAAGGTAGAAACATATCCTATTAGTTCATCTATGGACCAAAGCATTTGTCCGGTATAGCCATGTTGAACCACTTCATCATTTTTTGTCAGGGTAAAATGAAGTTTTTTTAAATCTTTAAAGTCGGTTTTTGGAAGCCATTTTCCTATAACTGCCGCCCCATCAAAACCTTTAGCCTTTTCCCAGGGGAGCCCTTTTTGCTTCAACTGAGCTTGCAGGTCCCTGGCAGTAAAATCTATTCCCAGGCCAATTTCATCGTAGTATTTATGGGCAAATTTGGGATCGATATGTTTTCCCACCTTTTTGATCTTTACCAGCACTTCTACTTCGTAATGGATTTCTTGAGAGAATTCCGGAATATAAAAATCCTGTTCCTTGGGAAGTACTGCAGAATCTGGTTTTATAAAGACCACTGGATCCTTCGGACGTTCATTAGACAGTTCTTTGATGTGCTCGGCATAATTACGCCCAATGCAGATGATCTTCATTGCCTTCCCTTGTAGATATTAAAGTTTGTTATTGAGTTTGCTCAATTTTATTTGGGTGAGGACCTTCTTGGTATACAATGGAAAATCTGCATTCAGGATCCAACCAAAATAGCCCGGCTCATCCTCTAGTACTTGCCGTACTTTTTTGCCTTTGTGTTTCCCAAAGGTGAAGATCTCCTCTTCCTCCTCATCGAGGCCGATAAATCCAGCAAAATCCACATTTTGCTTATAGGTGGAAAATGCCGCAAGTTTCTTGATATTGTTCTCCAGTTCCGGATAGCGATCTAATTGGGATAGCAATACTTCATAGGTAGCCACCGTATCTGCCTTGGCACTGTGGGCATCCGTAAGGACTTTATCACAATAGAATTTATAGGCTGCAGACAGGGTTCGTTGCTCCATTTTATGGAAAATGGTCTGCACATCTACAGACACCATGGTTTTCATGTCAAAATCTATCCCCGCTCTCAACATTTCTTCCGCGAGCAGGGGAATATCAAAGCGATCTGAATTAAAGCCCGCCAGATCACTGTCTTTTATAAACTGATAGATCTCTTTAGACAATTCTTTAAAGGTAGGTTCGTTGGCCACTTTTTCGTTAGAAATGCCATGAATTGCCACCACTTCTGCCGGGATCTCACATTCCGGATTTACCAGCCAGGTGCGGTGGTCCTTATTCCCGCCGGGAGATATTTTAAGAATAGAAATTTCTACGATCCTGTCTTTTGCCACATTGGTCCCGGTGGTTTCCAGGTCAAAGAAGCAGATAGGTTTACTCAGATTTAATTCCATGTCATTGTCTTATATGTGAGAGTGAGATAGCTAAGAATGTTAAAACAGACAGACTAAATATCGCGCTTGCTATCCCAGTCTTCCAGATAATCGGCGACTGCTTTTACAAACATTCCCCCTAAGGCTCCGTTTACCACGCGGTGATCATAACTATGCGAAAGGAACATTTTACTGCGTATGCCAATAAAATCGCCTTCAGAGGTTTCGATCACAGCTGGCATTTTGCGTATGGCTCCCAGGGCCAGGATCCCCACCTGTGGTTGGTTAATGATAGGAGTGCCAAAAACGCTTCCAAAGGTCCCTACATTGGTAACCGTATAGGTGCCCTCTTTTATTTCATCGGGCTTTAAGGCATTGTTTCTTGCTCTATTGGCAAGGTCGTTTACCACTTTGGCCATTCCCACCAGGTTTAATTGGTCGGCATTTTTAATGACCGGCACTATAAGATTTCCATCGGGCAGCGCTGCGGCCATCCCAATATTGATGTTCTTCTTTTTGATTACCGTATCTCCCTCAACAGAAATATTCACCATGGGGAATTTCTTCAGGGCTTTTGCGACGGCTTCAATAAAAATAGGGGTAAACGTAAGCTTCTCCCCTTCCCTTTTTTCAAAGGCGTCTTTTACTTTATTTCTCCAGGCAACCACTTTGGTAACGTCTACTTCAATAAAGCTTTGTACATGGGCCGAGGTGGCCACACTTTGGATCATATGCTGGGCCACAAGCTTGCCCATACGGGTCATTGGGATCACCTCATCCCCACCCGTGGCACTGGCTGTGGTTACTTTATGTGGTGTATCTGCCGCTTTTGGTGTTGGGGTAGCCTTTGGTAGCCTTTTCTCCTGAACAGGTATAGCCTTCTCTTCTTGTGCGGGAGGGGTTACTGACTTTGTCACAACACCACCATTTTGTCTATTCTCCAGATAGGCCAGGACATCATTTTTGGTCACCCTTCCTTCCAGTCCGGTACCCGGGATAGCCTCCAGTTCCTCAAATGAAATCTGTTCTTTGTTAGCGATATTCTTCACCAGAGGGGAATAAAAACGATCTGATGCCTTATAGGCCGCAACAGGCGCAGCTACTGTCTCTTTGGCGACTGCCACTTGCTCTTCAATTGCTGCGGTGGCCAATTTAGGAATTGTCTCCTCTTCTTCTACATCTTCTGCAACCTCAGCCGGCTGCTCCACAGGAGATTCAGATCCTTTTACCTCAATTACGGCGACGGTCTGGCCGACCTTTATGACGTCATCTACTTCAAAAAGTTTTTCTACCAAAACTCCCTCCACCTCGCTGGGCACTTCAGAATCTACCTTGTCCGTGGCTATTTCAAAAACGGCCTCATCCAATTCTATGGTATCCCCTACTTCCTTTAACCATGATGTTAAGGTAGCTTCGGCAACACTTTCACCCATCTGGGGTAATTTCAATTCAAACTTTGACATATTCTTATTAACCGCCTTGTTAAGTACTATATTTTTGCAAAAATAGTAAAATTATGGTCTGTTTTTTAAATTTTTCACACAACTCAATCAATGCGCCTTCAGGGAATTCTCAAAAGGGATCCTGTTGATGATACTTCTGCCCAAGGTAATCTCATCTGCATATTCCAGCTCATCCCCTACGGAGATGCCTCTTGCAATGGTAGAAGTATTTACTTCCAGGTCCTGGATTTGTTTGTAAATATAAAAATTGGTGGTATCTCCTTCCATGGTAGAACTCATGGCAAAAATAAGTTCCTTCACCACACCGCTTTTAACTTTTTCCACCAGAGAAGGTATGGTAAGATCCTGTGGGCCTATGCCCTCCATTGGAGAGATCTTTCCACCCAGCACATGGTACAAACCGTTGTATTGACTGGTATTTTCAATGGCCATCACATCGCGGATGTCTTCCACTACACAAACCAAACTAGTATCTCTTTTGGGATTCGCACAAATCTCGCACAGGGCTACATCTGATATATTATGACAATTGGTGCAAAATTTAATGTCGTTACGCAGCGAAATCAGGGCGCCTCCCAATCGTTCTGTCTGTGAAACAGGTTGCTTCAGTAAATGCAGCACTAATCTCAGCGCAGTTCTTTTACCTATCCCCGGTAATTGGGACATTTCATAGACCGCGTTTTCCAGAAGTTTTGAAGAAAATTCCATACGCGCAAAATTACGTACTATTTTTACTTTTTGTACTTTGCAGGGGAAATTAATTTGAATGACTGCCTCCCATATTCTGCTGCTTATAGGCGCCTATTTCCTGGTCCTTGTCCTTATTTCTTACGTCACCGGACGAAATGATTCTAATGCCGATTTTTTTAAGGCGGGGAAACAATCGCCCTGGTTTATAGTGGCCTTTGGGATGATAGGAGCTTCCTTGTCTGGGGTCACCTTTATATCGGTACCCGGCTGGGTAGAGGCTTCAGAATTTAGCTATATGCAGGTAGTTTTTGGCTACTTGTTCGGGTATTTTGTAATCGCCTTTGTGCTGTTGCCTATTTATTACCGACTAAACGTAACCTCTATATACGAATACCTGCATGAGCGATTTGGTCCGGTGAGTTACAAGATAGGGGCGCTTTCTTTCTTTATTTCCAGGGTGCTGGGGGCCTCGTTCAGGTTATTCCTGGTGGCCATTGTTTTGCAACAGTTTGTCTTTGACGCCTGGAACGTACCCTTTGAACTTACCGTTATACTGTCTATCCTCCTGATATGGATCTACACCTTTAGGGGAGGCATTAAGACCATTGTCTGGACAGACACCTTACAAACCCTGTTTATGTTAGTCTCGGTGGGACTTTCCATCTATTTTATCAATCAAAAATTAGGCTGGACGTTTACCGAATTCCTTGGCTCTGAAGAATTGAAAGAATACAGCACTATTTTTTTTACAGACAACTTTTTTGCCAAAAATCATTTTGTAAAGTCGTTTCTGGGAGGCATGTTTATCACCATTTGTATGACGGGGCTGGACCAGGATATGATGCAAAAGAATCTAACCTGCCGCAATCTGGGAGATGCCCAGAAAAATATGATTTCCTTTAGTGTCATCCTTATTGCCGTAAACTTTGTTTTTCTCTTGCTGGGTGCCTTGTTGTTTATTTATGCAGAGCGCTTTGAAGTGGCGATTCCAATGATGGACGGGGCCCCGAAATCTGACCTGTTGTTTCCGGAGATCGCTCTGAACAGCGGTTTGGGAAGTATAGTGGCCAGTACCTTTATCCTTGGGCTGATAGCGGCGGCCTACAGCAGTGCAGACAGTGCCCTGACGTCTCTTACCACCTCTTTTTGTGTCGACTTTCTGGGGATAGAGAAAAAAGAGCAGCATACACAAAAGCAGCTGCGGAAAAGGGTACATATTGGCATGAGTGTGTTACTGGTGCTGGTGGTGATCAGCTTTAAATACATTTTGGACCGGAACGTCATAGACGGTTTGCTTACCGTGGCCACCTACACCTACGGCCCTTTACTGGGGCTGTTTGCCTTTGGGATCTGTACCAGGTACAAGATAAAGGACAAACTAAGCTGGGTGGTTGCCATTGCCTGTGTGCTCATCATTATGCTGGTGACCAACCTGCCCGCGGAGATGCTAGGTGGTTATGAAGTGGGCTATGAAGTATTGCCTGTAAATGGGTTGCTTACATTTTTAGGCCTGTGGCTGATCCGAAAACGCAAGAAGTGAAGCATGCATATTGCTTACACCCTTGGCTAATATGTTCAGCTAAGCAAATTAAATAAGGCAGGACCCTTTTTCATAGACGCTGAATTATTATCTTGACGCCTGCAAACGTTCCACAGGCACTTCACTTGTTTGTGACCAACCACTAACCAATGATCAAATTCTTTCGAAAAATTCGATTCGACCTTATGGAGAACAATAAGACCGCTAAATACCTTGCCTATGCCATAGGCGAAATAGTACTCGTTGTTTTAGGTATCCTTATAGCCTTACAGCTTAATAATCACAATGAGATCCTGAAATCCAAAAAATTTGAGCAAGAGATCATATTCCTGATCAATCAAAACCTAGAACAAGACTCCATAGCATTGTCTGCCCGACTCTTTGAGGCTAAGCTAGCCAACCACTATACAGATAGTTTACTTGCCCAGGTAGCCAATAAAAATTATGCCGACAACTTAAATGAATGGATGGGAAAAATTATTTGCTTTGAACGCTTTCAATCTCAGTCAAGTGCTTTTGAGGTGCTAAAGGCCAAGGGAATAGAAAATGTCACAGACAACCAGTTGCAATTAGAACTTATATCCTATTATGATGAATATCTATTTTCACTTTACAAAAGTTTAGAGGACGTAGAATACTCATTTAAAACGGACTGGATTCCTATCCTTAAATCGCAGTTTTTAGATTTTAAATGGCGGGGTTATTCTGTGCCTATTGATTCTAAGAGTTTCTTTGAAGACAAATCAAATATTGTGCTTTTTAAACTATTTCGGGACAATAGAGATGGTGAGATAGAACAAATGGAAGCCAACCTGAAGAAGATAGCTGAGATCAGAAAGCAAATCAAAGAGGTTTATAAATGATCAAATTCTTCCGTCACATACGTCAATCCCTAATTATGAAAAATCAAACAGGCAACTACCTTAAATACGCTATTGGCGAGATTTTACTCGTTGTTATTGGTATTCTTATTGCTTTACAAATAAACACATGGAATACAGCAAGGTTAGACCATAACAAAGAGAAAGAATATTTAATTAATATTCTTGAAGATATTAAGACACAGCAGCAACTTGTTAAAGATCAAGTTGCTCATAATATTTTAATGCGATTAAAATGTGAAAAAGCTATAAGGCATCTTAATTCAAATAACATAAATGCCGATAGCATTAACCTATATCTAACTGATATAACTCGTAAAACATTTGTGGTTAGCGATCCTACTTTTCAAGATTTAAAAAGCTCTGGAAATATACTACTTATTAAAAACGGCGATTTGAGAAAAAAGATTCTGACATTCTACCAATATTTAGATTATAGTGCTTTAGTTATACAAATAAGCAACGAAAAAACAATTGCAGAGTTTAGAGATTTATTAGTAAAAGAGAATGTAGTGGACATGAACTATACCGATAGCCTTACAGTAGCTGGCGGTATTGATTTTTCGCTAAAAACTACACCTCTTCTTTGGGCCAAAAAGTTGCAAGAAGATAAATTAAAAAATAGAGACTTTTTGTTTATGGTATTGAACCATATCGGCCAAAGAGGTAGAACAAGTAGCGTTAATTTAGATTTAATGAAAAGAATGGAACTCAGAATCGAAAATATGCAAAGAGATATAGAAAACTATTTAAACTCATGATCAAATTCTTTCGAAAAATCAGACAAAAAATGATCAAAGAGAATAAGGCAAGTAAGTACCTACTGTATGCCATAGGCGAAATCATTCTTGTTGTGATTGGTATTCTGATCGCCTTACAGATCAATAACTGGAATGAAAAAAGACTCAAACAAGAACAACTAATTTCGGTATATGAACGCATACTAACTGATATTGACAATGATGTTCAAGAATTGTATGTAAATCTAGACTATTACACAGGAATAGAATTTATATTTCAAAGAGTGATTAACGATTCAATAACACCCGATTTATTTGATGTAGGATTGTCCAGAATACTAACAAGTTTTGGTGCAGCTACTAGTCTAAATCAGACTGGAGTAAATCAATTAAAAACATTGAATGTTAAAGATAGTTTGTCTCTTAAAATAATAGATGTCTATGACCAAATGGAGCTTGTATTAATTAATAGTTTCGAAAAACGAATCAATCAAGAATCCCGAGAATTAGTCAATATATTTAGAGATAATTACGACTGGTATCCTGAATATATGGGTAAAACAATTATGCAAGATAATAGTAGTAAAGAGCTGCAAGATTATTTTCTTAACAGTTCAGAATACAGACATCGCGTAATTAGTAACTACCAATTATTGTATGTTAATTATGTTACAGAACTAAAAACTTCAATAGAAGCACTTAATGCTATTACAAACGAATTAAACATAATCTTAGAAAAGTCTTAGAATGATTAAGTTCTTTAGACATATGCGTCAAAATCTACCTTTAAAAGAACTACTAAATCTTTTAGGTGGTGCAGGTTGTTTGCCGCAGCTACGATATTGCAGGGATGTCAGGTCGGGCAGTACCGAGTTAAACATGTATGTTTAACAAAGGTACCTTGCGAAGCAAAACGAGACCTAGAAAGGAATACATACATTACATCTCGACTCCGCTCGATGTGACAGAAGGGAGACTAGACCTTACAATAAGTACAAACTATGATTAAGTTCTTTCGAAAAATCAGACAAAACATGATCAAAGAAAATAAGGCAAGCAGGTATCTGCTGTATGCCATAGGAGAAATTGTGCTTGTGGTCATTGGGATTTTAATAGCATTGCAACTAAATACATGGAACCAAAACCGGCTGGATAGAAATGAAGAAGCACTTTTACTTGGCGCTATTGCAAAAAAAATGGATCATAACAGGTTTCAGCATCAACGCGGATTAAAAAGATATTCTGAAGTAGTTAACGGAGCAAGAGTACTCATAAAATTAAGCGGAAAACCAATTCACGATAGTTTGAAAATCGACATAGAACAAAGCCTTTTCGATATAAAGAATCGTTTTCTGATGGGAAAGTCTAATCAAATCAGTGTCTATGATGAGTTAATTGCTTCCGGGAAGCTCAATCTTCTCAGATCAGCATATTTACGTCAGGAGTTGACAAAATTAAAGGCAAATTTACAGTTATTGGCCGCTTATGAAGACCAGCAAAACAATTTTGTGGACAACCATTTAAGTCCGGCTTTAAACAGAGAGATAGACTATATTGCAATAACCAACAGTGCGGTAAACAATGATGGTATTAATGAGGTTGAAGATTTTGATTATAAGCCGTTGTCTGCTAATGCAAATGATTATACAAAACTGTTACAAGACCGAACAATTTTAAACTTATTGGCAGAATTAGTGACACATACCAATACCTTATTGCCCATTTATCACAGAATGGGGGAGAATATACAACGTATTGATTCTATTGTTAAACCTTCATTCTGAACCTAAATTGTAAATGATCAAATTCTTTCGAAAAATCAGACAAAACATGATCAAAGAAAATAAGGTAAGTAAGTACCTGCTATATGCCATAGGCGAAATAGCACTGGTAATGATCGGTATTCTATTGGCCTTGCAGGTCAACAATTGGAATGAAGCGCAAAAATCAAGAGCCCTGGAATTAAATATACTTAAAGACTTACACCGCACTCTAAATACCAATTTTGATTTGGTGAACCGGGGAATATCTGGTAATGAGTCTGCAATAAGATCTTGTGAGCTTATACTTGTGTATCTCAATGAAAACAGACCTTATAACGATTCGCTTAATTATCACTTTGAGAATTCCCATCTATGGTGGAAAACAACACTAACAAACAGTGCATACCAAAGGGCCAAAGAACATGGTTTAAATTTTATTAAGGATGATGGCCTTAGAAATAATCTGAATTCCCTTTATAACCTTCTTTTAGGCTTTGGTGAAAAATTAAATGAACGAGAAGAACTCTATTATTATCATACGGCCTCACCTATCCTTACCCAGATCTTCGAATCGACCGAAATTCCTTTGGATAATACTCAAATAAAAGGAAATTTTGCACCCTTAGATTATAAGAAATTAAAATCAAATGAAGCGTATAAGACCCTGCTTAGAACATCCATTGGCAACAAGAAAAAAATGAACACCTGGATAAAAAATATATTGAGAGTCATGAAAGAAGTAGATGAGGGGCTGATGCAAGTAATTGATACCTATCAAGATATCTAATGAAAAACATAAAAGTAACCTTAAAAGCCACCCTTAATTTTAACTAACCGCTATTCCTAGGTTAAAATTCTTTCGGTAAACAATCAAAGTGTAGTGAACAAAAAGAAGAATTATGATTTGCATTAGCTGCCATACAGAACACCATGAAAATTTTTGTCCAAATTGCGGCGAAAGAGCCGGGGTTAAAAAAATAAGCTTCCGCTCCACAATAGAAGATGCATTTGCGACCCTAACCGATATGGACAAAGGGTTTCTTTTTAATATAAAAGCAATGGTTGTAAACCCTCAAAAATTAATTATTGATTATTTAATGGGGAAACGAAAAGGAATACTGAACCCCATTTCATTCCTGATCATTTCCATATCTATTTACCTTGTTTTAGAGGCTATTTTTAAAACACCAACAAACATTGAAGTCTCAAATTCACAAAATATATTATTTAATGAGGGATATACAATAGGCAAGGCTGCCGGTTTGTTTATAAAATCTTATTACAAATACTTCCTGATTTTCACCATATTCCTATTGGCGAATTCAACAAAAATAACCTACCAAAAATTTAACTACCTGGAGCATGTAGCGATAAGTTCGTTTGTCATTGGTTTTGCAATTTTGGTAAGTATTATTCCCTTTCTTTTAATAAATTTTCCTTTGCTATTCAACCCTGTCTACTATATCATACTGCTTGTGATGATTTACAGGATCTTTAAAAATACCCATAACAAGTCCGATTCTCTAATACTGTTATTCACCAGTTTACTTTTATTTATAATTCAACTCTTTTTAGTGATATTCATAGTTGGCCTAATAATGAATTACAAGAGTTGGTAGTTAAAAAAAGAGCCTTTTATGTGTACATTAAAAAGGGGATAAAAGGAGGATACTTTGCTGATATTATACAAACTATATTGCGGCACCTAATTACGACAGGCATACTTACTTATAGACAACATGCCCCCTTAGCACCAGAACATCAGTCATACTGCCCGGTAGCCAGCAATACCAGGGTACAGGCAATTTCTACTTTAATGCCTTCCTTGGTGAGCATTTCATAAAATTCAGGATTCTCTGTCCCAGGGTTGAAGATGACGCGCCTGGGCCTTAGACCTATGATGGTCTCGTAGTGGTCTCGTTGCCTGTGAGCGTTCATATACAGGGTAATGGTGTCTATATCAGTAAAAGAACTGCAATCTGTCCTGATCTTTACCCCTGCCACAATACCTTCTTTAGCTCCAAATGCCAGTGTTTCCTGGGAGGCACCCACTAATCTTTTGATAGCGATATAGCTATACCTGGAAGGTTTTGAGGATGCTCCGAATACCAAGGTCTTTTTCATAAGGCAATTAAGGTGTTAAAGTGTGTTAACTACTGTAACGTATTGAGATAATGCTCGTCTCTTGAGTTAAGAATACTTCTTATTCATTGGGACGCCGTATTTTTATAGTTAATGGTTAGTGTTTAGTACGGCATACCAATGATAGAAACCCCGGTGAATTCATCGGGGTTTTGTTTTTAGGACCTTACCTTCTGTTCCATTTTATCCTAAATCTAACCAATAAATGGACGAAATAATGTTAAATCTGGTTTTGTTCGTAACAATTTTTTCCTCTGCGCGTCATTTAAGTATCATCAATCAATCAATTAATAAACGAATCAATCATGAGAACAGTATCATTGCTTTTGGCACTGATGGTCTTTTCCATTATGCACGCCAAAACCGACCCGAAGGTACCTGAATTAAAAGAAGGAAGTATTACGGGAAAAGTTATAGACCAAACCTTACACGCACCTGTTGCCTATGCCACGGTAGTGGTTAAATCACTCAATGACTCTACCAACATTACAGGTAGTATTACGGCCGAGGATGGCAGTTTTAAGGTTGAGAAATTACCCGACGGAGAGTTTATCGTGGAAGTACAATATATTGGCTATAAGACCCATAGTCAACACATCACCCTAGACAAAGGTCATCGTGCCCTAGAATTGGGGACCATTACTATTTCCGAAGAGGCCGAAGCACTCTCCGAAGTAGAATTGGTAGCAGAAAGAACCACCATTGAACAACGCATAGACAGGAAAGTGGTCAATGTTGGGAAGGACCTTACCACAGCGGGTGCCACAGCCTCCGATATTATGAATAACATTCCCTCTGTCAATATAGATCAGCAAACCGGGGAGCTATCGCTTCGGGGTAATTCTAACGTTCGCGTTATGGTAGATGGGAAACTATCTAATGTTCCTGTGGCCCAACTATTGCGCCAAATTCCTTCTACTTCCATCAAGTCCATTGAACTGATCACCAATCCTTCTGCGAAATACAATCCAGAAGGGATGAGTGGGATTATCAATATCATACTGCACAAGAATGCCAATATAGGTTTTAACGGCACTATAAATACCGGTTTAACGGTAGGGATAGAAGCAAAATTTAATTCATCCCTGGATCTGAATTACAGGAACGGGAAATTCAATCTTTACGGGAATGTCGGGACCAATGTTGGGAAGTACGTAAATGACGGGAATATCACCAGGATAGTTGAAAATTCCCAACAGTTATTCGAATTCCTAAACAACAATAAGTCCTATTTACTAAAGGGAGGTTTCGATTTCTATTTAAATGACAAGAACACACTGTCTTTTTTTACCAACCAGAATATTTTTAACGGAAGTGCGCAAGGATTTACTGAAGTTTTCTACTTCGATGATCCCAGTCGTAACAACACCCAACGATTTATCCCCATAAATGACAATCACAGTGAGCAGTACAATTTTGATTACAAATTGGATTTTAACAAAGAGGGGCATAATCTGGAACTGGAAATAGACTACAATTCTTTTGAAGACAATGAAGAATCTGCCTTTGAGATAAGCGGGAATTCTCTTTTTCCTAACTATGTAGATTTTGTAGATACCAAGAGAACGCAAACTATTGCCAATCTTGATTATGTGAACCCGTTAGATTCTATCTCAAAAATTGAAGCAGGCCTGGAAACAAGAATTTTTGAGACCAATGTTGACTATCGCTCTACCGGGCAATCATTTGATTCTAATGGGAACTTAAGGCCCACGCCTCCAACCGACTTTGTATACGGTATGGATATTTATTCTGCCTATGTTACCTTTGGACAGACTTATGAGAAATGGTCCTATCAGCTTGGGTTACGGGCAGAAGATGTTACGGTAAAGGCAGACACCAACAAGGTGCGGTCCTTTGACGACAAATACACCCAACTATATCCCTCTGCCTTTGTTACCTATTCTCCAAATGAAAAAGATCAGTTTCAGATAAGTACAAGCCGGCGGGTAGACAGACCGGGATTAACACAGGTAAATCCTATAAGGGAATGGGCAACCCCATTGATTTCCTCCTTTGGCAATCCCAGCCTCGTTCCTCAGTTCACCACTTCTTTTGAAGGAAATTACACCAGACGACTAGAGAAAGGAAGTATTACCGCAGGTGTATTCTACAGGACCATTGAAAATGAGATAAACAGAGCGGTTTACGTAGACAGATTAGACCTAAATAAGTTGATACTAACCTATGACAATTTTGACAATACCTCTGCTTATGGTCTTGAAGTTTCAACCAATTACAAACCGGCCAAATGGTGGAGTATAAACGGTAGTTTTGATCTGTTTTCACAGACACAAAGGGGAATTACTGAGAGTTTACTGGGAAGCAATTCTGAGGCCACCGTTGACGACATTGTTATTGATGAGGTTGAAGTAGAAAACCTTGCATGGAATTTTAGAATGAATAACAGCTTTACGGCCACCAAGCAACTTACCTTCCAGGTTTTTGGCTTCTATCGGGGTCAAAACCAGAATATTCAGTTTAACGTAGAGCCCATGTATTTTATAAATCTCGGTGCCCGATACAGTTTCGCTGAAGGAAAGGGAACCTTTAGTCTTAATTTCAATGACGTATTTAATACCATGAGATTTGCCTTCGAAGGAGACAAGCCGTTTTTACAAACGGGGATGTTTAACTGGGAAAGTCAGAATGTATACGCAGGGATCTCATACCGTTTTGGCAGTGGGAAAAACAGGGCTTCCAGGCGAAAAAACCGAGACGACAATACCAAACAAGGTAGTGGAGGAATTCTTTAGCAAATAGATCTGGCCCTCTTAAGGAGTTATGGGTTGGTGACTTCTGCGAATTGGTGCCAAAAAACCCCGGCGAATTTGCCGGGGTTTTATATGCTACCCTTTTTGGATTCTTGTAGACAAACCATCAAGACTGATTGAATTCTTTTTGTTTCTGTATGCTTCTAAACCCTCCTCCCCTTGTCCTTTGGCCCAATCAATAAGCTCCTTTCTGTTCCCCTCAAAAGCCATTATTGGCACCCCCATACCACAAGATATTTGTACGAGTTCTACGCTCATCTCAAAGATCTGACGTGTCCCCGGAATCTCAGGAAACAGGGTACACAAGGCACCAAATTCTTGGTCTCCCGGATGAAAAACGCTAGCGGTACCGTACAAACGCACAATTTTTGGCGCCCCCTCAAAGGCACAGAACAATATGGTCATACGGTTGTGATGAAGGATGTGGGTGGCTGTTTCATT
Source organism: Muriicola sp. (assembly GCF_049669965.1). Lineage (NCBI taxonomy): Bacteria > Pseudomonadati > Bacteroidota > Flavobacteriia > Flavobacteriales > Flavobacteriaceae > Muriicola > Muriicola sp. The sequence continues at coordinate 20,155 of NZ_JBATLB010000127.1, forward strand.
ACCACTCCCGGTAAGGTTTAACCAACAAATTTTTTTCTCATCTAATACTCTGAATGTATCTATACCCTTGGGAGATAGATTGATACGTCCTTCGCTCATGGCCGTAGCCACAAAAAAGATCTTTTGTTCCGCCATAAAGTCCTGCAGCGAAACGGTGAGCTTATGAAGTTGTTTCCCCATAGATATTAAGTATTCTAACGCACCTTTACCAGCGGATGATCACACTCCCCCAGGTAAATCCGCTTCCAAAAGCCGCCAGAACAACCAGGTCGCCTTCTTTGATCTTATCCTGTTCCCAGGCCTCCGTCAAGGCAATAGGAATGGAGGCAGCCGTTGTATTGCCGTAATTCATGATATTGTTGTAAACCTGATCGTCCGACAGCCCAAATTTTCTCTGAATAAATTGAGAAATTCGAAGATTGGCCTGATGAGGGATCAGCATGTCAATATCCTTTACTTCCAGCTTATTCTTTTTGAGTCCTTCCATAATTACCTCCGCAAAGCGAACCACTGCATTCTTGAATACAAATTGTCCGTTCATATAGGGATAATAAGACACATCATCCGGATCGTTGTCTTTCAAAATATCCGAAACCCAACGGTGTCCTATTCCGGGTGCCAGTAAAGACAGTTCTTCGGCATGCTGTCCTTCAGAATGCAGGTGGGTAGAAAGAATTCCTTTTTTAGGATCCTCTTCGCGTGTGAGAATGGCAGCCCCTGCCCCATCGCCAAAAATCACAGACACTCCCCTGCCACGAGTGGTAAAATCGAGTCCACCGGAATGCAATTCAGATCCTATCACCAGGATATTCTTGTACATCCCACTTTTAATATATTGATCGGCCACGGAAATGGCATACACAAATCCTGAGCATTGATTTCTTACATCCAGGGCGCCCACGGTCTTAATATCCAGATCGCGTTGTACCAATACCCCTGGGCCAGGAAAATAATAATCCGGACTTAAGGTGGCAAAGACTATAAAATCTATATCGTCTTTTTTAATGCCTGCTCGTTTGATAGCTATTTTGGCGGCTTTTACGCCCATGGTGGTGGTGGTATCCTTCCCACGTACCACGTGCCTTCGTTCCTTGATACCGGTCCGTTCCTGTATCCAGGCATCGTTTGTATCCATTAGTTTAGACAGGTCGTCATTGGTCACTACATTCTCCGGCACATAAAAGCCAAGCCCCGATATTCTTGAGTTATACATAAAAAGTAGATTTTCATCTAAGGCCAAAGAGAGTACTTTTGACCTCTGTTTAGTTTCGTATTCCTAAAATACCTATTCTCAGGAAGCCTACCTAGTAAATCCAGAAAAGATTATTCCCTTCTATTATTAGGGTAGTCTATTCAATGCCAAGCGCTTTGATTTTAAGAGGGAATTGTAGTAACTTACCTAGCATCAAAGTCATAACAATGAAACGAGTTTACATCTTTTTGAAATCAATTTTTTCGGTACTTTTTATCCTTTTGCTGACTTGCGGATCTGCCCAGGAAAAACTAAGCTACCAACAACCTCCACAAGAAATTATGGAGTTGGTCAATGCGCCATTGGCTCCAACCGTTAGGGTAACAGATAATGGAGATTATATGCTCTTGCTTTATAGGGATCCCTACAAAAGTATTCAGGAATTGTCTGAAACGGAGATGCGTTTGGCGGGGTTACGAATCAACCCAGTCACCAATATCGGTAGCCGAACCAATTACTATAATAACATCAAAATAAAATCTACTTCAGGGAAAGAAATTATTCAAGTAGAAGGTCTGCCCGAAAATCCACGCCTGGCTAACTTTAGTTTCTCACCGGATGAATCCAAAGTAGCCGTTACCAATACTACTGCTCAAGGCGTAGAAATCTGGCTGCTTGATATTGCTTCTGCCATGGTACAAAAGATCACTGATGCCAAGGTGAACGCCAATCTGGGAGACGTGATTAACTGGTTTAAAACAGGGGATGCTATTCTGGTAAAAATGCTCCCGGATTCCAGGAAAGACCTCATAGATCAGGCTGAGGCTGTCCCGGAAGGCCCTACTATTTCAACAAACGATGGGAAAAAAGCCCAAAACAGAACATACCAGGACCTTCTGACCAACCCTGCGGATGAATTTAACTTTCAGCAACTGGCCCAATCGGAACTGTACAAAGTAACTCTTGATGGTTCGATTAGCTTGTGGAAACCTGCAGCCATGTATAGAAATATTAGTTTTTCTCCGGATGGATCCTATGTCATGGTCCTTACCGTAGAACGGCCCTTTTCCTACCTGGTACCCTACTATCGCTTTCCATCTACAACCTCAATTTATACCCAGGAGGGGGATTTGGTTTCTACCTTATTGGAAGTTCCATTGATCGAAGATCTCCCAAAGGGTTTTATGGCAGAACGAAAGGGAATGCGGGAAATTAGCTGGCGCACAGACCACAATGCTTCATTAATTTACGTGGAGGCATTGGATGAGGGTGACCCCAACATTGAAGTTCCATTCAGAGATGCCGTATACCAATTAGATGCCCCATTCGCAGGAAAGGGAAATCTACTACTGAAAACAATCAACAGATTTAGCTCTATAGAATGGGGAACAGATAAAGTTGCCATTGCTACTGACTATTGGTGGAATACCCGGAATACCAAGACCTATGTCTTTGATCCTTCCAATTCGGAAAAAAAACCCTCCCTAATCTATGATAGAAATTATCAGGACTCCTATAGTGATCCCGGGAATTTTGTAATGAAACGCAACAAAAATGGAAGCCTCGTTTTATCCTTAGACAATAAGAACAACGCCTTTCTTCTGGGCGATGGGTACTCAGAAAACGGGCAGTTCCCTTTTGTAGATCAATTAAATCTCAGTACGCTTAAAACTGAGAGACTCTACCAGTCTAAACTAACCGACCAAAAAGAAGATCTGAGGGACTACAACGTTTTAAAAGACGAGTTGTTGGTGAGTATAGAGTCTAAAAGCACTTATCCAAATTACTATCACAAACATCTGAAGAAACGAAAAGCGCCTACGCAATTAACCTTTTTTGAGAATCCGTTCAAAAGTATTGAGGATGTCCATAAAGAGGTGATCTCGTATACCCGGGAAGACGGCCTGGAATTAAATGGCACCTTGTATCT
>NZ_JBATLB010000128.1:0-6563 GCF_049669965.1 Muriicola sp.
TTCCATGGTAGCACTGGGCTTGTACTATGCCGATGGTCTGATCCCGGCCTTTGGTGGTAAAGGAGGCATCTTCGAACCTGCGAAGATCTATTATACCATTGTACTCTACGGAGTCCCATTCCTGGCCCTGTGTATGATGGGGAACACCGTAATCCGTGCAGAAGGTAAGCCCAAATTTGCCATGATCGCCATGATCATACCTTCCGTAGGAAACCTCCTGATGGACTACCTGTTTATCTATGTGTTCGATTGGGGGATGGCGGGCGCAGCCTGGGCCACCACCGGAGGTTACCTCCTTTGTTTTGGGTATATCTTGTACTTTTTTCTGTCTAAGAATTCGGAACTGAAGATCAGGCTTTCAGATTTTGGTCTTCACCTTCCCATACTGAAAGAGATAGGTTCTCTTGGTTTCGTCACGCTCTCCAGACAGGCAGTGACCAGTGTCACCTACCTTTTAATGAACAATATATTATTTGATCTGGGCGGTGAATCTATGGTGGCGGTTTATGCCATAATAGGCAGAACCTTGATGTTTGCCCTCTTTCCGGTTTTCGGGGTTACCCAGGGATTTTTACCCATTGCAGGATACAATTACGGAGCGCAAAAATATCAGCGGGTCCGTGAAAGTATCAACACGGCCATTGCTTACGCAGCAATTGTGGCCACCATTGTATTTATTGGACTTATGATCTTCCCGGCAGAGATCACAGGTTGGTTCCTTAGCAACAGGGAGGGCATGTCTGCTGCAGAAGTTGCCAGTAATTTGTTTGTGTTAGAAAACACACCATCTGCCATGCGCTGGGTATTTGCGGCAACGCCAATTATTGCTATTCAACTTATCGGGGCTGCCTACTTTCAGGCAGTGGGGAAGGCCGTTCCGGCGCTCCTGCTTACCTTAACAAGACAAGGCTTCTTCTTTATTCCCTTGGTCCTTATTCTTCCCATGTATTTAGGAGAACTTGGGGTATGGTTGTCCTTTCCTATTGCAGATACCCTGTCTACAATTGTGACGGGTTACTACCTCCGCAAAGAAGTTAGAACCTCCCTCATGGAGAAGTAAGCAGGCAATAGCCAAATCAATCCTAGCATGTGAAATTAAAAGCTTCTGGAGTATTTCGGATCGTAAAAATAAATGTGTAAGATGTCCAATTTTGATATAATTTTATATCAGTATTAACCACCTAAATAAAAGTATCCAATGAAAAAAATGATCATTAGTATAGTGGCCGTGATTGCGTTCATAAGTAACGCTCAGGCACAAGGAATTACATTTGGTGTAAAGGCTGGAGCCAATTTTTCCAACCTAAAAATTTCCTTCGATTCTGAAGGCGCTTCGCCTGATGGAGCAACCAGTTTTTTTATTGGGGGCTTGGTAGATGTTGGAATTTCGGAGAAAGTACATTTTCAGCCAGAGTTACAATATTCTATTGAAGGCGCAAAGGACGCGGATATCAGTTACGTAAATGTTCCTTTGATGTTAAAGTACTACATCGTAGAAGGCTTTAATCTTCAGGCAGGTCCTCAGTTGGGGATTTTGGTAGATGCCGAAGGAGGAACCGATGGATTAAAAACCTCCAATTTTGGAATTAACTTTGGAGCAGCCTTTGAAGTAATTGGCGGATTTTTCGCAGATGCCCGATACAATTTAGGGCTTTCAAATATTGCCGATGAAGATCCAGGTTTTGGCGATTTCACTTTGAAAACCAAAGGATTTCAGCTAGGTGTTGGGTACCGTTTTTAAATAATAAAGGTGACACACATTTTAAAGAGGAGGGTTACTGCCCTCCTTTTTTTGTTTCAGACCCTGATCATTTTCTGCCAATTGCCCGCATAAGCAAAAGAATTACCTGAAGTAGCCAACCAATGGGATAAGGGAGTATTAATAATCCCCACCACCATGATAATTCTGAAGTTCCCCCAAACCCTCCCAACGAGGATAAATAAAATAAAAAGATTACTCCAAAAGTGATCAATACGGCATTGAGCATAAACCATTTTCTATGACGATCATTGTTTCTTTTGGTTATAAATGTCAGTATAATACTACCAAATACAATGAGTACACTTCCCTCCAGCGGGTCTATAGTGCCCACACAGAAAAGTACAATCCCGAAGATGTAAAACACTTTTTTCCAGTCGAATTTTTTCATTGTAATTACAGTTTTATTTGGGTAGGGCAAATGTTACATAGGTTGCTCCAGACTTGGTCCCCATTTTGCCTCCTCCGCATGCTATGACCAGATACTGTTTCCCATTTACCTCATAGGTAGCCGGAGTGGCATAACCCCCGGCTGGCAGCCTGGTTTCCCATAATAACTCCCCGGTTTTCATATGAAAGGCCCTTAATTTTTCATCCTTGGTAGCGGCAATAAATAATACCCCACCGGCGGTAATAACCGGGCCACCGTAATTTTCAAGACCACTAACCGGAACGTTCGGATCTTCCAGGCTTTCTTCATGCCCCAGGGGGATCTTCCAGAGATACTCTCCGGTGTTGAGGTCTATGGCATTCAAGGTTCCCCATGGTGGTTTCATTACGGGATATCCCCGGTCATCTTTAAATCTTCCGAAGCCTACCATGGCGTAATTACTCTTAATTGATCTTTCTGTACGGCGATCCTTTTCCTCTGACTCTTTTTCTTTTTGATCTGTCAGGAAAGCAGAGATCATGGAGGTTTCATCTTTTGTTAAATTTGGCATGGCTGGCATGGCGCCCTTGCCTTTAGAGATCACATTTTCTATTTCCGCAGCACTCATCCGCAATTTAATTTGTCGTAATTCAGGAATCTCTCCCATTCCCTGAAATTCACCCCCATGACAACGAACGCAATGGATCTGTGCCAGCGTGGCACCCGGACTCAAAGGTTTACCGTCTTTTTCCCCTACTTTGGCCATCCTCACTATCCAGGCCATTTCGTTTCCATTGACATACATGATCCCCGTAGTAGGATCAACGGCGGCACCTCCCCATTCACCCCCTCCATCGGCGCCGGGATACAAAATTACTCCCCTGGTATCTATAGGAATAAATTGACCCCTGGATGTTACGGACGCCAATTTTTCGCGTACTGTAGGAGCACTAAAATTCTGCGCTTTATCAATAAAATCGTCAACATAGGATGGCTGATCCGGGGCGTATAGATCCTTCTCTGAAAGAGTTTGACGGGAGAAAGGAGCCGGCTTTAATGGAAGGGTCTGAATTCTGGAAGCTATATCTCCTTCTAAAGTAGTATTGGGATATTCCTTTTCTTCCATAGGGAATAAAGGTGCGCCTGTTAGTCTGTTAAAAATATAAACATGACCACTTTTGGTGATCTGGGCCACCGCGGGTACCATCACCCCATTGTGTGCTATTTCAAAAAGATTGGGAGGAGCCGGCAGATCCCTGTCCCACAGATCGTGACGCACCATTTGAAAGTGCCACAGTCGCTCCCCATTTTCAGCATCTAAGGCCAGTAAGGAATTGGCGAATAGGTTATCTCCCAGCCTATCTCCTCCGTACCAGTCAAAAGCCGCCGAACCTGTTGGGACATAGACAATACCGCGTTGCTCATCCAGGGCCATACCGGCCCAATTATTGGCTCCGCCAGCAGTTTTATAGGCATCTTTGGGCCATGTTTCATAGCCGTATTGATTAGGTTTAGGAATGGTATGGAAGATCCATTCCATCTCACCAGACAATACATTATAGGCCCTAATGTGCCCTGGTGCAGCACCGGGCGATTCTGAAGTTCGCCCACCCAGGATCAATAGGTTCTTATAAATCACCCCGGGGGTGGTAAGTACAATAGGGACACTGCTAATCTCTCTTTCCAGGCCAAGTCGCAGATCAATACTGCCCTGCTCTCCAAAAGATAGTACCAGGGCTCCTGTATTGAGATCCACAGCATACAGCTTGTGTCCTGAGGCATAGAAAATTCTGCTTGCTTCGTCTGTTTCAGACATCCAGACGGTTAACCCCCTGCTAAGTCCCAAGCCGGTTTTATCACTATTGTCAGGGGTAAATTGCCATAGCTGCTCCCCGGCATCGGCTGTTATCGCAAACAAGGCATTCTGTGGATTTATCCCAAAGAGAGTATTCCCAATGATCAGCGGATTAGTTTGTATCTGGCTATTTCTGCCCGGTTGCAGTGGGCCACTCTCATACTGCCATACAGGCTTCAAAAGATGAACATTGTTAGTGTCTATCTCACTGAGAATAGAGTAATGTGTGCGTGCAGGATCTCCCAGGTAATGAGACCAGTTCTTGAAATCCGGGTTATTGTAAATAGTTTCCTTTAGTTCTGCAGCCCGGTCTGCTGAATCACAGCCAATAAGATTTACGAGGCATATATTGAAGAGAACATATAAAAAAATAATAGAATATTGATGTTTGGAAAAAACAAGAGGAATTAATCTCATAGTGGATAATTCAATACTTTTAGAAAAGTACGAAAAATTGTCTGTTGTAAATTAATTACCTTTTTTGGCCTTTTAAGGACTGCTGGAATCCAAAACATTTTAATACTTTCATTTCCCGTATTTTCGAATTATTTAAAATCTGATCCTAGATACAGACATGCCAACATTTAAATACTTTTCAATATACCTTTTTTCACTTTCAGTATTTTGGCCAATGCTCACATTTGGTCAGGGGACCAATGATTCTATTGATTTAGTTAATCGTTTTTGGCATCAAAAAGATCTAGAAATAGATAGTATTCCAGGAACCGGGTTAGACAGAGTTCATAATGAATTACTTAAGGATAAAAAAGGAGTTGAGGTAGTTGTTGCGGTACTCGATACTAAAGTTGATATATTTCATGAGGATTTAGAGGGGAGAATTTGGATCAATAAAGATGAAATTCCAGGAAATGGCATTGATGATGATGAAAATGGTTATATCGATGATATCAACGGATGGAATTTCCTTGGAAATAAAGAAGGGGAGGATATTTTATATCAGCAGCCAGAATATGTTCGCTTCGTAAGAAGGTATAACAAAGAATTTTCCGGTAAGACAATTATAGATATTCCAGAAGAACAAATTGACGTATTTCGAAAATACTACGAGGCTAAAAAGAAGCTAGAAACCGAATATGAAGAGGCCATTGTCAAAAAGAGTTCCTTCGATTCCATTTATGACCTATACCAGGAAAGTAAATTACTAATTAGTAAGCATCTCAATGATAGCCTAATAACCACTGAGAAGCTGAAAAACCTGGAATCCATCAACCCATCCCTGAAAAAGTATACCAGCTTTTTTATAAATTTCATTTTGGAATACGGTATTGAAGATTCTGATATGCAATGGAACAAGTTATATTTTCAGAATAGGGTTATAAGGGATTTGAATATCGAGTACAATGACCGGGCCCTGTTACATGAGAATGAACGTGACATTTTAGATAAGGATTACGGAAATCCCATTGTTTATGGTGAAGCTAATATTGAACATTCAATAGGTGTATGCGGTATATTGGCAGCTACAAGAGATAATGGACTTGGTATTGATGGATTTTCAAACAACATTAAAATAATGCCAATTGTCATGGTCTCGGAAGGTGATGAACACGATAAAGACGTGGCATTGGCAATCAGATACGCCGTTGATAACGGAGCACATATCATTAATATGAGCTGGGGAAAATACCTGTCCTTAAACGAGCATTGGGTCATTGAAGCAATTAAATATGCGTGGGAAAATGATGTTTTGATTGTTTCATCGGCAGGAAATGACTCCAAAAATATCGATAATGATACTTATTATCCTACAGATTATTTTGAGGGAGAAGAATATGTTAATACGTTTATTTTGGTGGGAGGAACTACCCGGTATTTTGATGAACATTTAGTTGCCACATTTTCGAACTTTGGGAAACGCGATGTGGATATTTTTGCTCCCGCCGATGAAATATATACGACCAACACTTCAAATTCATATAAAGTTAGTAAGGGCACATCTTATTCAAGTCCGATTGTAGCCGGCACTGCGGCCTTAATAAAATCGTATTACCCAGAATTTTCATCTCTGGAAATAAAGACAATAATATTGGATGCCGGCACACCGGTTAATTTTGAAATTGAACTTAATCTGGAAGGCAACTCAACTAAAATGGTTCCTTTTTCGGAGGTATGTAAAACTGGAAAAATCATTAACACCTATAATGCATTGCTTTTTGCGGACGCTTTGCACGTAAAAAATGGAAAAACAGATAGATAAAGGAACTTTAATTATTACATTTAAGTCGAACTAGAACACTTAAAAAAATGAATTTCAAGACGTATCAACTGGCCTTATTTATGGCCTTCTTTTCATTAATTCTTACAACAAATGCACAAAGGCGCTCAAAAACAGTTGTTTCAGATCCAATTCCTGAAGCACTTTATTCTAGCCTGGAATACCGCCTGGTAGGTCCCTTTCGGGGAGGCAGATCTGCTGCGGTAACCGGAGTTCCCGGGCAGCCTAATCTCATTTACTTCGGAGCTACAGGCGGCGGAGTTTGGAAGACCATGGACGGAGGCAGAACCTGGGAAAATATCTCTGATGGATTTTTTGGAGGAAGTATAGGAGCCGTAGAGGT
>NZ_JBATLB010000129.1:0-12271 GCF_049669965.1 Muriicola sp.
GAGCACGGTATTGCCATGAATATCGCCGGAGGCACGCATCATGCTTACAGTAACCGGGGAGAAGCCTTTTGCATGCTAAATGACCAGGCAATTGGTGCCCGCTATTTACAAGCTACAGGAAAAGCAGAGAAAGTTCTGATCATAGATCTGGATGTTCACCAGGGCAATGGTACGGCCGAGATCTTTCAGGGAGATCCCACTGTATTTACCTTGTCTATGCATGGAGCCGGCAACTACCCCTTTAAAAAAGAACTTTCGGACCTGGATATTCCTTTGCCAAAGAACACTTCAGACCAAGAATATTTGAGCATCCTTAAAAAGACCCTGCCTCCTCTGTTGGATACAGAACAACCAGATTTTATCTTTTATCTCTGTGGGGTGGATGTTTTAGCGACGGATAAACTGGGCACGCTGGGAATGACCATGGAAGGATGCAAGCAACGTGATGCTTATGTATTAAATATCTGCCAGAAGAACAGCATTCCGGTACAATGCAGCATGGGAGGTGGATATTCAAAAGATATAAAGTTAATTGTAGAGGCTCATGCCAATACATTCAGACTGGCACAGAAACTCTATTTCTAAAGCTGGCATGAAAAAAATCTCTATGGCTATGAAAGAATACTGATGAATGTCATGGAATTAAAATAAAGGGTTGTGTATTTTTATGGAAAAGAAAAATTATGTTGACTAAAAAAATGGAAAAGGCCCTCAACGAACAAATCCGTATAGAGGCAGAATCTTCACAGGTTTACCTGTCTATGGCATCCTGGGCTGAGGTAAAAGGCCTGGAAGGGATCTCCTTGTTTATGTATCGCCATTCTGATGAGGAAAGAATGCATATGCTAAAGCTGATCAAGTACGTCAATGAGCGGGGCGGACATGCACACATCACCGATCTGAAAGCACCAGATAAAGATTTCGGCAGTTTTCAGGACATGTTCAAAGAACTCTATGCACATGAGATTTTCGTATCCAAAAGTATCAATGAACTGGTTCATGTATCTCTGGAGGAAAAAGACTATGCTACTCACAATTTTCTGCAATGGTACGTGGCCGAACAAATCGAGGAAGAGGCCCTGGCCAGAAATATTCTCGATAAGATCAGTCTGATTGGAAATGATAAAGGGGGATTGTATCTCTTCGACAGAGATGTACAGCAGATCACCGCAGGGAGTGCTGCTATCAAGCCTGCAGAATAAAATTTTGTTGGTTATCTTTATTAATTCTAAATAAAAATAATTATTTTTGAGCTCATAGATTTACCTGATGAAGAAAGGAAAAAAGTTGGGGAAAAAAGAAGAAAAAAAGGCTAAAAAAGCCAAAAAAGCACTTATTCGTGCCCTTTCTTGCCAGGATTGCAAATCTAAGTGTTGCAAGAAATATAAAAAGTGTGAATCCAAACGTTGTAAACGCTGTCCTTGTAATGACCTTTTTAGAAAGGTGGCTTAAATACTATCCTACCTGTTTCTTTGAGACACCACAGCTGGGCTGGCAGTAAGATCTATGGCCCCTCTTCGCTTCCCATTCAGGGCAACTTGCCCGTGAACCCTGTAGAAGGATGCCTGTTTATTATAGCCCTTGCCATGATTGGTTGCAATATCGCAGCCTTGCTGATGTTCAAGATACGAACGTCTTTTAAAGAAGATATAGGTCTTATAGGCCGAATAATTTTCTTGCTTTAAGTTCTTTTCAAAATTGTACTGATCTTTCCAATAATCCATCTCGTCTTCCTCCAGACCAAAAGTGAGTGATTGCTCCATTTGAGCATCGGCGATGGCCATGGTACGATAGAAACCGGTCACTTCCTCCCCTTCCTGTGGAAGAACGTTACAGGGAAGTAAGGTAATTAATAGAAGTAAAACTTTGACACCGAGTTTCATAAGACCTTTATCATAGCCATTATTTCAATTGGAAATATCGAAATATCAGGAACAAAAAGGTAGTAAAATAGCTCGTATACATAAAGGAAAAGGGGCAAAATGCCCCCTTTCTCGACCAGAGGTTCACTTTTATTGTTTCCCCAACATTAAAAGTTCATTGCACTTGATCTCAGATACAAAACGCTTCTCTCCTTCTTTGGTCTCATACGATCTGTGAATCAATTTGCCCTCTATGGCCACTTCATTCCCTTTGTTAAGGAATTTTTCCACTACTTCGGCCAGTTTACCCCATACCACAATATTGTGCCATTGGGTGTCCGTTACTTTCTCCCCCTTGGTATTCCGGTAGGTCTCATTAGTGGCTATGGAAAATTTTGCGAGTTTGTTCCCATTATCCAGATTTACTACTTCCGGGTCCTGCCCCAGGTTACCAATCAACTGTACTTTGTTTTTCAGTGCATTCATAATTACTATATTTTAAGATTAAACAGTTAATACTATCGGTTTCCATTCCCGACAAGGCAAACATAAGTCCCCTAAAACCGGATAGTTGGTCGTTACTTATTTATTTTCGTTTGTTATCGTTTGTTGTCGTTTGTAAATAGTTATAAAGCTTAAAATTGACCTTATAATTCGCTCCCAAAATTCCTCCCCATGGGTTTTATTTTTATCTTAGGGACTCTTTATAAAAATAGACACTCACCATGAAAAAACTTTGCACCCTTTTTACCCTATTGATCTGTATTATTTATGCACAGGCACAAACCCCTCAAGAAATGGCAGCCGCCATAGAAAAGGAAGCTACGGAGAATACCCAGCTGCCAAATTTAGCCCATGAACTCATGGATGTAATTGGCCCCAGACTGGTAGGGACCCCTCAAATGAAAAATGCGCACGACTGGGCCGTGAAAACCTATGCCAAATGGGGTATTTCTGCCGAGAATGAGACCTGGGGTACCTGGCGCGGATGGGAACGTGGTATTACTCATATAGATATGATTTCTCCCCGGGTAGTATCCCTCACCGGAAGACAATTGGCCTGGAGCCCTGGTACTTCTTCCAAAGGCATTACTGCTTCACTGATCACCATTCCCACCCTGGCAGACTCCCTTGAGTTTAAGAAATGGGTGTCTAATGTAAAAGGTAAATTTGTTTTGGTCTCTATGCCACAACCCACAGGCAGACCAGATTACAACTGGGAGGAATTTGCCACCCCGGAATCGTTCGAAAAAATGAAAAAGGAACGCGATGAGTTAGAAGAAGCGTGGCGACAGAAGTTAAGGGCTACTGGCTATAGCAGTAGAACTATCAACGAAGCCCTGGAAGAAGCCGGAGCTGTCGGAATTATACAATCGCGTTGGTCCAACGGCTTTGGTGCCAACAAGATCTTTAGTGCAAATACTAAAAAAATTCCGGTGGTAGACCTTTCCCTGGAAGACTACGGAATGCTTTACCGTATGGTGGAACACGGAAGCAACCCTGTCCTAAAAGTAGTGGCAGAGTCTAAAGAATTGGGGCGCGTACCTACCTTTAACACCATTGCTACCATTCCCGGAACAGAATTCCCGGATGAATACATTGTACTCTCTGCCCATTTTGATTCCTGGGACGGAGGTACCGGCGCCACAGACAACGGAACGGGCACCATTACCATGATGGAGACCGCGCGTATCCTTAAAAAATTATATCCCAAACCCAAACGAACCATCATTATAGGGCTCTGGGGCAGCGAAGAGCAAGGCTTAAACGGTTCCCGCGCTTTTGTAGAGGATCATCCCAAAGTTGTGGAAGGTCTTCAGGCATTATTTAACCAGGATAATGGCACCGGGCGTGTAGTGAATCTTTCCGGGCAGGGATTTTTAAATTCTTATGCCTACCTGGGAAAATGGATGGAGCCTGTTCCTGAAAGTATTACCAAACATATAGAAACTACCTTTCCGGGCAACCCGGGAGGAGGAGGCTCGGATTACGCCTCCTTTGTAGCCGCCGGAGCTCCGGCATTTTCTCTTAGTTCCCTAAGTTGGAGTTATTGGAATTACACCTGGCACACCAACCTGGACACCTATGACAAAATAGTCTTTGACGATGTGCGGAACAACGTCATACTTACAGCCATTCTTACCTATATGGCCAGTGAAGACCCGGAAAAAAGCTCCAGGGAAAAAGCCGTGCTGTCTATTAATCCAAGGACGGGCGAAAGACGTGCCTGGCCCACCCCAAGATCCCCTACCCGGGAAGGCGGGAATTAATACAAAATAAACACATCTATGAAACCAACCACCCTTTTACCCTTTGCCCTTGCACTATTGTTCCTTGGGTGTCGCAATGCACCTTCAGAGGACCATACCAATACTTCTCTCATAAAGGTTTCCCCTGCCAGAGCAGGGATGTCTGCTGAGCGGCTGGAAAAAATTGAGACCATGTTGCAGGAGGCCGTAAATTCCGGAGAGATCCCCGGAGCTGTAGCCCTCATCGCCCGGAAAGGAAAGATCGTATTTTATAAATCCTATGGGATGGCAGACAATGCCTCCCAAAAAGAAATGACGAACGATGCAATTTTCAGGATCGCTTCCCAATCAAAAGCGATCACTGCCACCGCCGTAATGATGTTGTGGGAAGAAGGAAAATTTCGTCTGGATGATCCCATTTCAAAATACATCCCGGAATTTAAGGACCCACAGATCCTTGCAACTTTCAACGAGGCAGATAGCAGCTATACCACTACCCCAGCGGACAAAGAGATCACTATCCGTCATCTGTTAACCCATACTTCCGGACTTGGATATGGGGTCATAGACGGGGACCCCCGCATCAGAAAGATCTATGCTAAAACCGGCGTCACGGACCTGTTCACCACAGAGAATATCAGCATAGAGGAAAGCGTTAAAAAACTGGCCCCTCTCCCCCTTCACCATCATCCCGGAGAAAAATTTACCTATAGTGAGGGCCTGGACGTAATGGGTTATTTTATAGAGATTATCTCAGGAATGCCCTTCGATACCTTTCTGCGAACCAAACTGTTTGACCCCCTGGGCATGGACGATACCTGGTTCTACCTCCCGGAAGAAAAGGCAGACAGACTGGTTTCTGTTCAACAACCCACAGAGGACGGCTGGGAACAATACCCAGTTACCTTTTATGATACGAACTACCCTGTTACAGGAGCCAAACGCTTCTTTTCGGGTGGCGCCGGACTTTCCAGCACGGCCAACGATTACGCTACTTTTTTACAAATGTATCTGAACGAAGGAAGCTATGGTGGTGCCAGGATCCTGAGCCCTACCACCATCCGCAGTATTATGGGAGACCAGATGGGGATATCCCTGAGCAACGACCGTTTTTACTATGGCCTTGCCTTTGGGGTCTATACCCAAAAAGGGCAAGATCTGGGAGGCGCCGGCAGCAAAGGCACCTTTGATTGGGGAGGGTATTTTAACACCCAATATTTCGCCGATCCGGAAGAAGAGGTAATCGGTATACTGATGAAACAAACCCAGAATAAATGGGATGAAGATACCGGATGGAAATTCCGTCAAATGACCTTTGCCGCCATTGAAGAATAATCCTTTGCTAGAATAACTTTCGAACAAAACAACTTAGAAAACATTCCCTATGAAAATCATTCAATTCCTATTCATTTTACTTTTGTTTTTACCCTCCTCCGTAGAGGGTCAACGTAGAAAATCTCGGAACACAACTCCCCCACCTGTGCTTGAGGATTCCCTTTTTCACGGCCTCCAATGGCGTAATATAGGTCCATTTCGTGGGGGTCGTAGTGTAACCTCTACAGGCGTAGTTGGCCAGCCCATGACCTATTATATGGGAAGTACCGGCGGGGGCATCTGGAAAACAACAGACGATGGCATTAGCTGGAAAAATGTCTCAGACGACTTTCTAAAAACAGGCTCCGTAGGGGCCCTGGCCGTCTCTGAAAGCAACCCAAACATTGTAGTCGCAGGGATGGGAGAACACGCCGCCAGGGGGGTAATGACCTCCATGGGCGATGGCGTATACAAATCGACCGATGCCGGGAAGTCCTGGACGCATAGCGGACTCGATAATACCCGCCACATTTCAGACATCATCATCCATCCTACCAATCCGGATATCATCTTTGTAACGGCCCAGGGTGCACAGTATGGGCCTTCAGAAGAAAGGGGCGTATATCGTTCCACCAATGGGGGTGCAAGCTGGGAAAAGGTCTTATACCTTGATGCCACTACCGGGGCTTCCTCCCTTTCTATGGACATGAAGAACCCGCTGATCCTCTATGCAGCCATGTGGCAACACCGCCGCTACGCGTGGACCATGGAATCTGGTGGCGCTATGTCTGGCCTCTTTAAATCTACCGATGGGGGAAACAGTTGGGATAAAATGAAGGAAGGACTCCCCAAAGAGTTCGGAAAGGCGGGCATCTCTGTTTCCAGGGCCAACCCCGAAAGGGTCTTTGCTGTCTTGGAAGCCGAAGGTGACAAAGGGGGCGTATACCGCTCAGACGATGCAGGGAAAAAATGGGTGCAGATCAATAAGGACCGGGTAAACATTGCCCGTTCCTGGTACTATATGGAGATCTTTGCCGATCCACAAAATGAGAATATAGTGTATATACTGAACGCCCCGGTCATGAAGTCGATCGACGGGGGCAAGTCCTTCTCAGGACTTTCCACCCCGCATGGAGACAACCACCATTTGTGGATACACCCTTTTGACAATCAAAAAATGATCAACTCCAATGACGGGGGTGCCAATGTCTCTAACAATGGAGGCGCAAGCTGGAGCACACAAACCATACAACCCACTGCACAGTTCTACAGGGTCATCACAGATAACCAGGTACCCTACAGGGTCTATGGGGGGCAGCAAGACAACTCTGCCATATCCATAGCGAGCAGAACCAATGACCAGGGAATAGACTGGAAAGACTGGTACTCCGTGGCCGGTTGTGAAAGTGCCTACCTGGCCTTTGACCCCGATGATCCCAAGGTGATCTTTGGTGGTTGCTATCAGGGCATTATTGAAAAATGGGTGAAAGCCTCCAGGGAAGGGAAGTCGATTAAAGAATACCCTGAACTGGCGTTGGGAAATGTGCCTGCCGATTTTAAATATCGCTATAACTGGAACGCCCCTATCATTAGTTCCCCGCACAATAGAAATACCATTTACCACGCCGGGAACGTAGTATTTAAGAGTACCGATGAAGGCCAGAGCTGGGAAGTGGTTAGTCCGGATCTTACCCGGAACGACAAAAGTAAACAGGGCCCGGGTGGCGGACCGTATACCAATGAAGCAGCCGGAGGCGAGAATTATAACACCCTGATGTATTTAGTAGAATCGCCCCATGAAGAAGGGGTTCTTTGGGCAGGCTCAGACGATGGGCTGGTACACCTCACCAAAGACGGGGGACAGAACTGGGTAGATGCAACCCCTAAAGACATAGGAGAAGGCATCGTAAACAGTATTGAAGTTTCCCCTCACGACCCTGCTACTGCCTATGTGGTAGTAATGCGGTACAAATCTATGGACCTGAAGCCCTATATTTTTAAAACCTCGGACTATGGCGAAACCTGGACCAAGATCGTGAATGGCATTACAGATCCGCATACGTTTGCACGAGTGGTGCGGGAAGATCCTAAAAGAAAAGGCCTATTGTACGCTGGTACAGAAACGGGGCTGTATATTTCCCTGAACGATGGGCTCAACTGGCAACCCTTTCAGCTCAATTTACCGGTGGTCCCCATCAATGATATGATCTTTCAGGACAATGACCTGGTGGTGGCAACGGCCGGGCGCTCATTTTGGATATTGGATGATGTAGGTGCCTTGCAAAGTGCGCCCATAAGCAGCGCTACTATTGCCATGGTACAACCAAAAGATACTTATTTGCTCTTTGGAGGCAGCACGGACAAGCCGGTGCCTGGACTGGGGCAGAATCCTAAACAAGGGGTTACGGTAGATTATTACCTGGGGCAAAAGGCAGATAGTACAGAACTTATCCTGGAAGTGCTTCAAAATAATGAGGTGATCAGAAGCTATTCCAGTAAAAAGCCTGAGGAATTTAGCTCCTGGCCGGGTGGGCCCTCCAAACCGGAAGTGTTACCCGCCAAGCAGGGCTATAACCGCTTTACATGGGATTTCAGGAAAGAATCCCTACCTGCGGTAGACAAGGTCTTTGTATATGGAAATTATGAAGGCTCCCGGGTGGCACCGGGCACCTATGGGCTTCGACTTACATTGGGGGAGGCGGTCTCAGAGACCAGTGTAGGTGTTTTGCCAAATCCAAAGGTAGAAGCATCGGAGGCGGATTATTTGGAACAACAGCAAATGCTAAACCAAATTGCAGCCACCATCACCGCGATGCACGTCGCAGTTAACCAGATGCGCTCGGCCAAAAACCAGCTTACTGCCTATGAAAAACTTTTAAAAGAGAACACGGCGGCAGAGGAGTTGGTAAGCAAGGGGAAAGCGTTGTTAGAGCGGATCAATACCTGGGAAGAGCAGCTTATACAGCCCAAACAAAAGACCTTTCAGGATGTGATCAACTTTCACAATCAGTTAAATGCAGAGTTCATGGAATTGCGTAGTTATGTTGATGCGGCTGAGCCAAAGGTAACCCAGGGTGCCAAGGAGCGTATGTCAGATCTTATGGCCCAATGGAACCGTTTTGATCAGGAGAAAAATGCTATTGTAGCCACGGAGATGAACGCCTATAATACATTGTACAAATCATTGAACCTGCCGGCCATCATTCTGGACAAATAAGGTGCGAAGGGCGAGTATAATGTCATATCGAGCGCCTGCCTTCAGAAGGTATATAACCATCCGTAGGGATGGGAGTCGGGATATGACAAAACCCGGTAATTATACCCGGTCTCGACTCCGCTCGACCTGACAATAGAAACAGACTATGATAAAATTCTTTCGAAATATCCGCCAAAATATGGTTAAAGAAAATAGGGCAAGTAAGTATCTTCTTTATGCCATTGGAGAAATTATCCTCGTGGTTATAGGAATTTTGATAGCACTTTCAGTTAATAATTGGAATGAGAATCGGAAAAAACAAAATAAAGGGAAAGAATATGTGACAGAAATCTATAAAGATTTAAAAAAAGATGTACAAGAAATTAATACTATCATCGAAAAACTAGAAACAAATAAAATAAACTCTAGAGCTGTATTACAGATATTGGAAAGCAAAGACAAATATATTGCTGACTCTAGTCTGTTTGTGAGTAATACTTTTATGACGTCTGCCGTAATAGATGTTCGAAGACAAAATAGAACTTGGGATGAGTTAATATCCTCGGGGCAAATTGCAATTATCAACAATGACTCCTTAGATTATCTATTAAAAACATTCTATGACTACTACGACAAACAAGTTTATCAATTTTCAGAAACGCCAGCACAATCTCGTGAGAAAAATAGAACAGCCATAAGCAGGTGTGCGGACCTGTCAAGCATAGATAGATATTGGAATAAAGAAGGAGACAGGGGATTTAACAAATCTTGGTTTAAGTGTATTATAAGTGATCCTGAAATCAAGAAAGATATAGCTGTGATTTATCAATCTACTTATTGGCAAATTTTTCATTTTACTCGAGTTAAAGAAGAAGGGCAATCAATAATAGATTATATGGATAACACAATTATGTTAGATTGACAAATTGATTTAAGAAAACAAAGATTAGAAATAACGAAAGCCTGCCTACCGACCCACCTTCCGAAGTCTCGTGCGGAGGACAGGCTGGCAGGAACAACATTGTAACTGGCCTTAAATGTCCTTAATACGAATTGTTTAGTGCACCCCATAGACCAATCTCGGAGATAAATAAAAACAGTTTAGTGAAATGAAAAAGATCCTACTATTATTACCGCTACTATTCACCATTTCTTGTGGAAATAATCCCTCAGAATCAAAAGATGGTTTTGATTGGATCTTGGGGAATTGGATCAGAACCAATGAGACAGAAGGGGCAGAAACGTATGAAAACTGGAAGAAGGATAGTTCTACAGAGTATATTGGATTTAGCTATACCATGCAACACAAGGACACTGTCTGGCAAGAAAACATCAGATTATTTAAAACAGCAGAAACCTGGAGTTTTGAGGTTACCGGGAAAGGGGAAAAAGAACCCACTAAATTCTTGCTGACTGAAATAGAAAACTCAAATTTTGTTTGCGAAAATTCAACTAATGAGTTTCCCAAAAAGATTGAATATTCAAGAAACGGCGCCCAATTACTTGCAAAAATATCAGGAGATGAGATGGAAATCTCTTTTGATTATAAAAAAACAGATGAATAAAACCTGTTTAGATCAAGGGCTAGGATATATGCCCCAATGGCGTCACAGTCCATACCCTAATCGTGGAACATTAAAAAGCATTCCTAATGAAAAGAACACTTGAAGAACAGCGAATTGAGTTTTCTAATCAAAAATTCCTTGCCACCCCTTTGTCCGGGTTAATCATTTGGACCATCATTGGATTTGTCGGGATTTTTTTCTCAGATTTTATAGCGGTGTGGTCTATTTTCATTGGAACAGGAAGCATCGTCTACATAGGATTATTTCTCTCAAAATTCACAGGTGAAAACTTTCTGGATAAGAGCAAACCTAAAAATGAATTTGATTCGCTTTTCCTCTACACTGCCGGGCAAGCCATTCTGGCGTATGCCATAGCAATACCCTTTTTCCTGGTTGACTATTCATCCCTTCCCATGTCTGTTGGAATTTTAACGGGTTTGATGTGGTTGCCATTTTCCTGGATCATAAAACATTGGGTGGGTATTTTTCATACCTTGACCAGAACTATTGCAGTGCTGGCTCTTTGGTATCTATTGCCTGAACATAGATTTATTGCTATACCCTTTGGGATCGTTTTGATATATATTATTACAATAATTATCTTAACAAACAGAAAGAAAACCCAATAAAGCAAGCCAGAATAAGGCATGCCGGCAGCCAGGTTAATCACACCTTTAATACTTCCTTGAAATTTGTTACATTTATTTCAAACTATAAAAAATGAAACAGATTTTAATGATTGTGTTGCTGGTATTTTTGCAATTGGTTTTTAGTTGCAAGGAGAGCCCCAAAAAAAGTGAGGAAGTCCAAAACACCACCACTTCCTGGAATACAGATTTCCTCGATGATTTTGACACCTTTAATACAGACAACTGGCAGGATCAAAGAATTTGGGTGAATAATGAAAATCATTGCTACGTACCCGACGGTGAATTTGGTACCCGGGAAGTAAGCAATGGTACCTTAAAGATCAAAGTGGTTAATACAGGCGAAAAAAGACCTTGTGATAATTTAGATAAACAAGGTAATGAACACCCTGAGACCGAATACGTGGCTGGTCGCATCTGTTCTAAAAACCGCAAGGAATTTGTAAAAGGCAAGTGGACAGCGCGTCTCAAGCTGTCGAGCAATGGCGAAGCAAGTATGTTCCCCGCCTGGTGGTTGCTCGGTGCCCAAAACAATGAATCTCCTGTGCAGGAAGAGGATGAGAATATTTGCTGGCCTTTAACCGGGTCTGGCGAGATAGACATCTTTGAACATCACGGCGACCATATGAAAGATGAGTTTACAACCGGGGCCATCGTTAGTTTAGGTGAATGCGACAAAGGAGACTGGCAAAGTCAACGACGAAATTTTCCCTCAACTCTTAATGAGTTTCATGAATACTCTGTTGAATGGGAAAAAAGCGACCTGGTTTACCGACTCGATGGTAAAGAAGTCTACCGCAATGTAGGCGAAGGCGACAAATATCCCGAGCCCATGTTTGCCATTTTAAACTTCGCAAAAATTACCGACTCCCCCATGATGGGCGAATGGGTAATGGAAGTAGACTGGGTAAAGCATGAATCCAGGAAGTAATTTAAAATCTTAAACATTAAAAAATGGTTAGATGGGAAAAGTTTGGGTACTTATAGTAGCGATCACAATTTTCTCCCTATTGAGTCTTCTTTTTTATAAAAGCATGAACGGTTATGTCAGCGAGGCATATGGCAAAAAGTGGTTAAAGATTTGGGGTAATAAAATTTATTTCTGGCAGAGTTTGTTATTCGTGAGTATTGCAGGAACCGCCTTGATAATGTTTCTTTTAAAATGGGGAAATGTGTTGACCTTTTTAGGAGAACAGTATGATACTTACCCAATTAAAAAAATGCCTACCCTCGCATTGGGAAAATGAAGTAAGGAAGGTATATTTTTACCTTCTTTTTTAAGTAATAATCAAATCGAAAAGTTTGTACAGGATTTAAATGATTACAAAATAAAAAATAATGAAACACCTATTACTTCTTACTACCATATTGTTGTTCTCCTCAGCTACCTTGCCTCTGTTTGCACAACAAAATTCTTTTGTCAAAGACTATTTGGAGC
>NZ_JBATLB010000130.1:0-16726 GCF_049669965.1 Muriicola sp.
GTGGAGGAGAACTACAATTCTCAAAAGAGGCCGGCAAAACCCTAAATGAGGCCAGTATCATCGCTAAAAAAATGAAGGATGAATATGTTTCTCTAGAACACATTCTACTGGCTATTTTTAAATCAAAAAGTAAAATTGGCCAGATCCTGAAAGATCAGGGCGTATCTGAAAAAGATCTTTTGGCCGCAATTATAGAGTTGAGAAAAGGGGCTAAAGTTACTTCTCAGAGCGCAGAAGAAACATACAACTCTTTAAATAAGTACGCACGAAACCTCAACGAACTGGCCGATAGTGGAAAGTTAGATCCGGTCATAGGAAGAGACGAAGAAATAAGAAGGGTGTTGCAGATACTCTCCAGGCGAACCAAGAACAACCCCATGTTGGTGGGAGAACCCGGCACAGGTAAAACAGCTATTGCCGAAGGGTTGGCACATAGGATCATTCAGGGCGACGTACCTGAAAACCTGAAAGATAAGGTGATCTATTCCCTGGATATGGGAGCGTTGATCGCTGGTGCCAAATACAAGGGCGAGTTCGAAGAGCGACTCAAGTCGGTCATCAAAGAGGTAACCTCCAGTGAAGGAGACATCGTTTTATTCATAGATGAGATCCATACCCTGGTGGGTGCAGGCGGCGGGCAAGGTGCCATGGATGCAGCCAATATATTAAAACCTGCCCTCGCAAGAGGTGATCTTAGAGCCATTGGCGCAACCACTCTGGATGAATATCAAAAATATTTTGAGAAAGACAAGGCCCTGGAACGTCGTTTCCAAAAGGTGATCGTGAACGAACCCGATACAGAAAGTGCCATTTCCATCCTGAGGGGTATCAAAGACAAATATGAGGCACATCATAAGGTGAGAATTAAGGATGAGGCCGTAATTGCTGCTGTTGAATTATCTCAGCGTTATATAACAAACAGATTCCTTCCGGATAAGGCCATTGACCTAATGGATGAAGCCGCTGCAAAATTAAGGATGGAGATCAATAGCAAACCAGAGGATCTGGATGTATTGGACAGGAAAATAATGCAGTTGGAAATTGAGATCGAAGCCATAAAACGCGAAGAAGACCACGCTAAACTCAAGGCACTCAATATAGACCTTGCGAATGTAAAAGAAGATCGCAATGAGATCTATGCAAAATGGGAAAGTGAGAAGTCGGTCATAGATGCCATTCAAAAAACAAAGCAGGACATTGAAAATTTTAAACTGGAGGCGGAACGCGCCGAGAGAAATGGCGATTATGGCCTGGTGGCAGAGTTGCGTTATGGCAAGATAAAAGAAGCACAGGAAAGACTGGAGAAACTTCAAAAAGATCTGACAGAAGCCCAAAAAGGTGGCACCTTGATCAAAGAAGAGGTCACCAATGAAGACATTGCCGAAGTGGTTGCAAAATGGACCGGTATTCCGGTTACCAAAATGCTTCAAAGCGAACGTGAAAAGTTGTTACAACTGGAAAACGTACTCCATAAAAGAGTGGTTGGGCAGGAAGAAGCAATTGAGGCTGTTTCAGATGCTATACGAAGAAGCAGAGCTGGTTTGCAGGACGCGAAGCGTCCTATCGGTTCCTTCTTATTCCTGGGAACTACGGGAGTAGGTAAGACCGAATTGGCCAAGACCCTGGCCGACTACCTATTTGACGACGAAAATGCGCTGACCCGAATAGATATGAGCGAATACCAGGAGAGACACTCCGTGAGCAGGCTCGTTGGAGCTCCTCCCGGCTATGTAGGCTATGACGAAGGCGGACAACTGACCGAAGCCGTTAGAAGGCGCCCATACTCTGTAATACTGCTCGATGAAATTGAAAAAGCTCACCCGGATACTTTTAATGTTTTGTTACAGGTTTTGGATGAAGGTAGACTAACCGATAACAAAGGCAGGCTTGCCGATTTTAAGAATACGATCATCATCATGACCAGTAATATGGGAAGCCAGCTCATTCAAGAGACTTTTGAGAATGTGAAGGACCTTCACAGTGCCACGGAGGCAGCAAAAATAGAAGTGATGGGTCTATTGCGTCAGAACATAAGACCAGAATTTTTGAACCGTATAGACGACATCATCATGTTTACGCCTTTAAACAAGAAAAACATTGTGGAGATCGTCAGACTTCAGATTGAACTATTGAAAAAACTTGTGGACAAACAACATATTACTATTGATGCCACAGAGGAAGCCATTCAATATCTGGCCGAAAAAGGATATAATCCACAATATGGAGCCAGACCAATTAAGCGAACCATACAGAAGGAGGTATTGAACAATCTTTCCAAAGAACTTTTAAGTGGTTCAATTAGTGCCGATAGCATTATCCTGATAGATTCTTTCGACGAAGGATTAGTTTTTAGAAATCAATCTGAACTGGTAAAATAATCTCTTTTAGGCACCAAGATAAAGGGCATCCGGACATAACTGTCTTCGGATGCCTTTTTTAATAAAATAGTTACTCTGCAGGAATTAGATTTTTTATATTCGTAAAAAATTGATCCTTCATGACCACCAAAGCCGAACGTACGTCCGCTTATATTATTGAAAAAGTGGCCCCTATTTTCAATAAACAAGGCTACATTGGCACTAGCATGAGCGACCTGACAGACGCAACCGGACTTACCAAAGGTGCTTTATATGGCAATTTTGAAAATAAGGAATCACTGGCATTGGAAGCTTTTGAATACCACAGCAAAATATTATTGGCCGCCATAGATAAATGCCTTAGCGGCTCAGGCAATGCCTTAGATGCTATTATCAGACTTACGGACTTTTATAGGCACTATGATGAATTTACAGCCCCTATGGGAGGCTGCCCTATCCTTAATGTAGGAGTAGACGCTCTATACAATAACAAGCCACTGGAAGGTGCCGCAAGAGAAGTTTTGCGCACCATTGAGGGTAAAATAGCCCTGGTATTAGAAAATGGTGTCAATAAGGGCGAATTAAAATTACCGGTACCACCCCTGCAATTCGCAAAACAATTATTTACCATGATTCAAGGGGCCATTGCCATGGCTACTATTTCCGGAGATAGAAAATACCTGATCAATACCATAGCATACCTGGATGTATTGGTAAATAAAGAAATAAAGAAGTAGGTCTATTCTGATTTTACCCGGAATATCCAGATGCTCTCTGTGTATTTCCCGAAGAACTTGCTATCCCGTGCTTTTCTAGCTTCCTGCATGGTATCATATCGTTCCAGATAAACGTAATTGTGTTTCTTTTCAGTTCGGTAAAACGACTTAGGATTTAGGCCTTTCTCTGCTAAACTTTTCATAAAACTATTGTAATAACGCTGCGTGCCAAAGACGTTTACAATTAAATAATACCCAGGCCGAATATCCTCAGTAAGCACGGCTTCTTCAAAACGTTCCCCTTTTTTGGGTTGCTCAGCAGCGGGGACCTCTTTTAAAGCAATCTCCCTTTCTTTTGCGACAGCTTCTAAAGAATCTTTTTTTCTTGTCAATTCCTTTATTCGCATCTCTTCTGCAGCCTCTTCAGCTTTTTTCTTTGCCAGAGCTATGGCTGCCTGCTTTCTTTTTTCCTGCTCAAGAGAATCGAGTTTTTCCTGTTCCCGGGCCAGGACCAGCGCTTTCTGCTCTTTCCGACTCAGTTTCTTCTCTTTCGTAATCGCAGTTTCTTCCTTCGCCTCAACCACTTTTTTTACAGGTAATTCTAGCTCCTCCGCTACTTCCTCAACAGCAGGTGCTGGGGCTTCGACTGTTTCTTCTGTTTCTTCTGTTTCGAATCCTACAATCTTATTACGTGTGTCAGGAACCGAAAACCTATAGGATGTTATGATTTCAAAAGTAGGTTCTTTACCGTTTAGGTCCGTGGAGGTTCCTACCTCTATCAAGGCGCCTATTGAAAACTTATTGAAGAATGTACCTCCCACACCTCCGGAAACTCCATAAAAATTGTGGTATCCGGCCTGTACCCATAGTTTTTTTGTAGCAAAAAGGGCATTCATTCCGTATTGTGTGTCTAAATTTGGTAAGGATTTTGCATAGGCCATGGGTCTCAGATAGGCCCCTTCCAATATGCCTGCACCTGCTATAGGAAACTCATAACTTAGGTGTCCTATTAAAATCTTCTTATTCGATCCATTGTTCTTCTGTCCATTAGTAACGTTGTAATCCAGCAAATTTTCACCTACAAATCCAAGGCGCAAATTTCTGTATCCAAGCTGTATGCCGGGAGCAGCTTGTACAACAAATGTAGGGCCTGTATTTGTTAAAGATGGCAGCGGACCTTGTTGAAACCTGTTGTCTGCAAGTTCCTGCTGAAATCCGGATATATTTATTCCCAAAGCAATATATAGGTCCTGGTTTATATCTAGTTTATAGGCATAATTAAGAACTCCCCCTGTTTGTAAAAAAACGCCTGTATTTTGCTGTAAAAACCCTACTCCAAAAGCTCCATTACCCCTTAATTTATGGCTGTAATTAACATAAACGGTAGTGGGGTCGGCGTCTATTTGCTGCCATTGCCAACGGGTCCACAATGATAGGGATTGAGGATTATTCCTGTCTAAGGCAAAGGTGGGGTTAAAAAGACTACTATTGAATTGGGTAAGATTGTATTGTCTGAGATCTGGCGGCAAGGGTACCGCCTGTGCAATCACAAATCTGCTTATCAGAAGTGCGCATAAAATTATAAGTAATTTTGGGGCAGAAGCATGCATTAAAGCAAATTTGGTGCTATTTTTACGAGAGTAAAGTTACACAATAGAACGAAACCCACTAGTAAAATATAACTAATATGAAACCTAAAAGCCTGATTATTCTATTTGCCTTGTCCACTTTGTTTTATAACTGCAAAGAAGATTCTAAGCTTGAAGGTGCCGATATAGGTCCGGTTGTTTCCACTTTTTATTTTATAAGACATGCAGAAAAAGACCGAAATGATCCTGAAAACAAAGATCCGGAATTAAATCAAAAAGGCCTTGGAAGGGCTATGCATTGGGCAGAGATCCTTAGTGATGCCAGTATCAATGCCATTTATACCACAGATTACGCCCGTACCACAATGACCGCTGCTCCTACAGAAGTGAAAAATGACCTGATACGCCAGTATTACGATCCTTCCATGATAGACATAGCGGCCTTCAAGGCAGAAAACCTTGGAAAAAACGTCTTGGTCGTTGGACATAGTAATACCACACCCGATTTTGTGAATAAAATGATTGGGAAAGAAAAATATTCACCTATGGATGATACAGACAATGGGAGCCTGTTCATTGTCCAGCAAATTGGGGATATGACCACCGATATTAGGCTTACCTTTAATTGTAATTGCCCGGACTAACTTCGATATTTTCCAGTTCTATTTTCGAAAGTAATTCTAGTTTCCCTTTTTCAAAAAGATCATCCAGTTCAGTCACTTTGGTGAGCCCTTTGGGTTTGTAGTTATTATAATCCACAAAGCGTATTCCATTTACATATCGTTCGTTATATGCCTCCCGGAAACGCATGCCACCGCCATTTGTATGGAATTCATAAGCTAAATACCCAGGGGTAAAACTTTCTTTATCTATCCAGTAAAGATAAACGTCCTCATAATCATTGCCCCCTCCCTGTTCGTCAAAACTTACTTTTATCTTATAAAACAACTTCCCTTTGATCTGAGTCTCACCCAGCAATTCTTTCCGAACAGCGGCATCATTTAATCCATAGGGAAGCAGGGCAAAATAATGAACAGAATTGACAGAATTTCCATAGACCGTTGCCATACTGTCTGAGACAGGCAGGGGTTTTTCGTCCAGAAATCGCTCAAAGGCATTTCCCCTCTTAATGTCCGTTACTCTGCCAGAGTCTGAATACTGAATTCTTTTTAAAGCTCTTTTGCCATTTTGTTGTTCCAGTACATAATCGATCTCTCTAAATCGAAATTTTATATTACTGGTCTTATAAAGCTCCCCTCCTGCCACTTCAATAGACCTATCGATTATTTTCTGGGCCTCCTCCGTATGTGGATCCTGCTTACAGGACCAAAAGAAAACTACCACCAGTACAACGAATATATTTTTCATCAATTACAGAAATATGGTGTTCTGTTTACAAAGAAACAGGGATTATTCCATAAAACGAAGACGAGAGCTCGGAGATTTGTTCTTATTTTTGTGCCACCATGCAGAACAAGGTCAACATAAAAAATAAAAAAGCCAGTTTCCAGTACGAATTGCTCGATACTTATATTGCCGGTATTGTTTTGGGTGGTACAGAGATTAAATCCATTAGACTTGGGAAAGCTTCGATCACAGAGAGTTTCTGCGAATTCAATGACGATGGAGAGTTGTTCGTGATAAATATGCAGATAGACGAATACTCGCATGCCTCACATTTTAATCATCAACCAAAAGCCGCACGTAAACTTCTTTTACAAAAAAAAGAATTAAAAAAATTACACAAAGAAGTAACTACCAGCGGACTTACCATTATCCCTCTAGCAGTGTTTATGAATGAAAGGGGCCTGGCTAAAATGAAAATAGCACTGGCCAAAGGGAAGAAATTATACGACAAACGCGAAACCATCAAGAACAGAGAAAGTAAAGTGCGGTTAGACCGTATTAAAAAAAGCTTTAATAAGTAATACAGATATGACTTGCTTTATAGGAAGTCTTTCGGGCCATTCATCAGCTAGTTAATTTTTATTTTCCAAAAGAGGCACAAATCGAAAAGTCCCAAACTCTTCCTGGGAAAATTCTGTATCAGATTTTCTAGTAATCCGAAGCATTTCCTGATCTCCTTCCCCAACAGGAATTACCAACTTCCCTCCTATCTTTAATTGACCCAGTAGTTTTTTTGGTACTTCAGGCGCCCCGGCGGTTACCAGTATACTATCGAAAGGTGCTTCTTCCGGCAAGCCTTTGTACCCATCTCCAAAAATGAATTTCTTTGGCCTGTAACCCAACTTTTTAAAAAACAAATTTGTCTTCTTAAAAAGTTCCCGCTGTCTTTCAATGGTATATACTTTCACCTTGAGGTGTAATAAAACCGCAGTTTGATACCCGCTTCCTGTGCCTATTTCCAACACTTTTTGCCCTGCTTTCAGGTCTAATAATTCTGTTTGAAATGCCACTGTATAAGGTTGTGATATGGTTTGATCTGCCGCAATGGGAAAAGGCTTGTCCTGGTACGCATGGTCCTCAAAACTGCTATCCATAAACAGATGTCTTGGAATGGTGCGTATGGCCTCCAGGACCTTTTTGTCCTTAATGCCCTTTGACACTAGCAATTCTGCCAGCTGATTGCGCATTCCCCTGTGTTTAAAGGTATCTTTCAAAAATTCGAATTTCTTGGGTTTGGTATACTACGGGTAAAGTTACCACATTTTGAATTTCTCAGCTTGGTTTGTTTTAGGATTAATCTGCGTATTTTTGACAAAATTTAAGATCTATGCTCAAAGTTGGAGTGCTGGGTGCGGGCCATCTTGGAAAAATTCATTTACGTCTCTTACAAGAGTCCTCAAAATACGAGTTGGTAGGTTTTTATGATCCCGATGCAATTCATGGGAAAAAAGTAGAAGCCGAATTTGGATACCGATACTATGATAATATAAATACCCTGATAGACGCAGTGGAGGTGGTAGACATTGTAACCCCTACCCTTTCTCATTTCGATTGCGCCAAAAAGGCCATAGAAAAGGGCAAACATATCTTCCTGGAAAAACCAATCACAAAAACGCTTGAAGAAGCAGAAACACTGCTTGTTTTGGAAAAGAAATACGGGATAAAAGGGCAGGTAGGACATGTAGAGCGTTTTAATCCGGCTTTTACTGCCATTAAAGACTCTATTCACAACCCAATGTTCATTGAAACGCACAGACTGGCGGAGTTTAATCCACGGGGTACCGATGTTCCTGTTGTGCTAGATCTTATGATCCATGATATTGATGCGATCCTGAGCGTGGTACCTTCAGAAGTGAAAGAGATCCACGCCAGCGGTGTATCTGTGATCAGCGAATCGCCCGATATCGCAAACGCCAGAATCGCTTTCGAGAATGGCTGTGTTGCCAATCTTACCGCAAGCCGCATCTCTTTGAAAAACATGAGAAAATCCAGATTTTTTCAACAAGACGCCTATATTTCGGTCGATTTTCTGGAGAAAAAAGTAGAAGTAGTTAAAATGAAGGATGCTCCTTCTTCACCAGGCGAATTCGACATGATATTGCAAAACGCAGAAGGGATCAAAAAGCAAATCTATTTTGAGAATCCAACCATAGAGAACAACAATGCCATCCTCGATGAATTGGAAACCTTTGCCGATGCCATAATAATGGATACAACCCCAAAAGTAACGCTATCCGACGGTACCAAAGCGCTGCGAGTGGCGTTGCAGATCATTGATTCATTTTAAAATAAGATTAGACAAACTCCTTTTTATGAAAAAAAATGTAACTGTAATTGGCGCAGGGACCATGGGCAATGGGATTGCACATGTCTTTGCACAAAACAACTTTAGGGTAGTCTTAGTAGATGTTTCAGAGCAAGCCTTAAAGAAAGGTATGGACACCATTGCCATGAATTTGGACAGAATGGTGAAGAAAGAAAGTATTAGTGCTGAGCAGTCTACTTCTACCTTGCAAAATATCAGCACCCAAACAAGCTTACAAGAGGGCGTGGCAAAAGCCGATCTGGTGGTGGAAGCTGCTACTGAAAATCTACAACTAAAATTGCAGATTTTTAAAGATCTTGATGTTCACTGCCCTTCCAATACTATTCTGGCCACAAATACTTCTTCAATATCCATAACGCATATAGCCTCCGTTACTAAACGTCCGGAAATGGTTATTGGGATGCACTTTATGAATCCCGTCCCCATCATGAAGTTGGTAGAGATCATTCGGGGCTATTCAACATCCGATCAAATTACAGAACAGATCATGGCCTTGTCAGCAGCATTGGGCAAAACTCCTACCGAGGTAAATGACTATCCGGGCTTTGTGGCCAACAGAATTCTAATGCCGATGATCAATGAGGCCATTGAGACCTTGTACCATGGTGTTGCAGGAGTAATCGAAATTGATACTGTGATGAAATTAGGAATGGCCCATCCCATGGGACCTTTGCAATTGGCAGATTTTATTGGCCTGGATGTGTGCCTATCTATTCTGAATGTACTCTATGACGGTTTTAAGAATCCTAAATACGCTCCATGTCCGTTACTTGTGAATATGGTAAGAGCCGGAAAATTAGGAATAAAATCGGGAGAAGGATTCTACGATTACTCCGAAAGCAGAAAAGCAGAAAAGGTATCTCTCCAATTTAAAAATGCATAATGGCCATTGTAAAACCCTTTAAAGCCATCAGACCAGCTGCCGATAAAGTGGCCCATGTAGCTTCTCGTTCCTATGAGGACTATTCCCCTGAAGAGCTTAAGGCCAATTTAAAGTTTAATCCTTTCTCATTTCTTCATATCATTAATCCGGGGTTTAAATTCCATAAGAAAGTATCCGGGGATGAACGATTTAAATTGGTGCACAACAGATACATGGAATTTTTGGAGGAAAAGGTACTTGTAAAAGATCTGGAAGCCTGTTTTTATCTTTATGAGATAA
The DNA here is from genome assembly GCF_049669965.1 of Muriicola sp. Lineage (NCBI taxonomy): Bacteria > Pseudomonadati > Bacteroidota > Flavobacteriia > Flavobacteriales > Flavobacteriaceae > Muriicola > Muriicola sp. Next base: position 9,558 of record NZ_JBATLB010000130.1, read on the forward strand.
ACAAAAATGACACCCCCTGCTGCGGAATATTCTGCGCTACCAGCGTACAGGATTACCGGAACAACATCATTAAAAAACACGAAAATACTATAGAAAGCAGGGAACAACTCTTTGCCCATTATCTGGAAACTGTTAAATTTAATGCGGAACCAGTGTTAATGACCTACCCGGACCACCCGGTAATAGCGAACATCATTGAGCATACCAAACAAAAAGAACCTGTTTATCATTTTACTACGCCCGATAGAACTTCTCATCGTCTATGGAAAATTTCGGAAGAAAAGACCATAAATGAAATTACAAAAGCCTTCGCAAATATAGATAGCCTCTACATAGCGGATGGCCACCATCGCAGCGCCTCATCGGACGTTCTGGCACAATGGTATGAGCAGAGTAATGACAAACACCAAGGCCAGGAGGCATACAATTATTTTATGAGCTATCTTATTCCGGAAAGCGAAATAAGAATCTATGAATTCAACAGGCTGGTAAAAGATCTGAACGGACATTCCAAGGAATCCTTTTTGGTGATGTTAGACGAACTTTATCGCATTAAAAAGACAGACTTTGAGCTCTATAAGCCAACCAAAAAACATCATTTCAGCATGTACTTGGATGGTGACTTCTATTCGCTTTATTTACGAAAAAACGTACTCCCCCTGGAAGATCCTTTGAGCAAGTTAGACACTCATATTCTTTATAAGACCATATTAGAGCCCATTCTGGGTATCAAAGACCTTCGGAATGATAAAAGAATACAATATGGATACGGAAAGCACAATGTACTCCGTATGAAAACCGAAATAGACAAAGGGAGTTTTAAGGTAGGCTTTAATCTGGTCCCTATTACCATGGATGAAATTAAAGCTATCGCAGATGCCCAACTGATAATGCCTCCAAAAAGCACCTTTATTGAACCAAAGCTCAAAAGTGGGATCGCTATTTACGAATTATAATTCATCCTATGTCCATTGCAGATAATATCAAAAGAATTAAAGCGCAGATCCCGGATAACGTATCCCTGGTAGCGGTCTCTAAAACAAAATCGAATGAGGAGATCATGGAGGCCTACCATACCGGGCAACGGGTATTTGGCGAAAATAAGGTTCAGGAAATGACCCAGAAGTGGTCCGATCTTCCTAAAGACATTGAATGGCACATGATTGGTCATGTACAAAGAAATAAGGTAAAGTATATGGCCCCTTATGTAGCCCTGATCCATGGGGTAGACAGTTTAAAATTACTCAGGGAGATTAATAAACAGGCGCAAAAGGAAAATCGGCAGATAGCGTGCCTGTTACAAATGCATATAGCCGAGGAAGACACCAAGTTTGGTTTCGACGAGAAAGAGTTAAAGGCCTTACTAGATAGCTCAGAATTACAGGATTTGGAGCATGTACGTATCGCAGGTTTAATGGGTATGGCCACATTTACGGACAATACTGCACAGATACAAAAAGAGTTTCGGTTGCTAAAGTCCATGTATGAGACAACAAAAAAAGTACTTCCTGGTGTATCGCAACTTTCCATGGGGATGAGCGGGGATTACAACATTGCCATCGAAGAAGGTAGTACTATGATACGCATTGGAAGTAGTATCTTTGGAGCAAGAAACACAACCTAATAAATCCGGGTTAAAGAAATACCCAAGCAAGAGTACCTTATGTACGCAATTCTAGATATAGAAACCACCGGAGGCAAGTATAATGAAGAGGGCATCACAGAAATTGCCATCCATAAGTTTGACGGGCAGCAGGTATTGGACCAATTTATCACCCTGATCAATCCGGAGCGAGAAATACAACCCTTTGTGGTAAACCTCACGGGTATCAATAGTAAAATGCTACAGACCGCTCCAAAATTTCATGAAGTTGCCAAACGCATTGTTGAAATAACAGAAAACACCGTGTTGGTTGCTCATAATGCCCAATTTGATTACAGGATACTCCGAACGGAATTTAGGCGACTTGGGTATAATTTCGAACGAAAAACGTTATGCACCGTAGACCTTGCCAAAAAATTAATCCCTGAAGCCGAATCTCACAGCCTGGGTAAATTGGTAAGATCCCTGGGAATCCCGGTAAGTGATCGCCACCGTGCCAATGGAGATGCACTGGCAACCTTGAAGCTATTTAAAATCTTGCTGACAAAAGACCTGGATAAGAGCATAATAACGGAGGTTACAAGAGCTGAGACGCACGGGGAATTATCACACAGACAATTAAAGATCGTAGATCTAATGCCCTCAGAGACCGGTGTTTATTATATGCACAACAAAGATGGCAAGGTGATCTATATTGGCAAAAGCACGAACATAAAAAAACGTGTAAATGAGCATTTTACATCAAATGCAAAGTTAGCACGAAGTCTACAGAAAGAGACCCGTAAGATCACCTTTGAGCAAACGGGTAATGAACTCATGGCTTTTTTAAAAATAAGGGAGGAACTAAAAAGAAACACAACAAAATATCCAACACAAAAAAAAGATACCTGCCTGTTATTGAATAGTTACGGAAAGGAAAAGGGAGCGATGGATGATATCTGTTTAACAGGTAAAGACCTCATGGTAGTGGATAAAGGCAGAACCATAGGGGAACGAAGTGCGATCCTTATCAGGAATGGGGAATTAAAGGGAATGGGCTTTTATGATCTTAATTATCAAATCAATAATATTCATATCTTAGAAACCATTATGACCCCCGTGGAGGGAAATGCGGAGATTTTACAGGAGGTAGAAGCGTATTTAAATCATAAGAAGGTCATTAAGATAGTAGAACTCAATTAGCAAAGTTGACAAACTCAAAGCCACAAAAAGACTGGAAGTACAAGCTTCATGAGGTCATCTACGGAACTCATACCCCGGCTGGTAAGATGTTCGATATTGTCTTGTTAGTGGTTATTGTCTATAGTGTAGTCATCGTCATGCTGGAGAGCATTCCACGCTTTGATTTGAAATACCACAACTTCCTTGATATTTCTGAATGGATCGTTACCATACTGTTCACTATTGAATACGTCTTGCGAATCATTTGCATTAAAAGGCCAAAACAATACATTTTTAGTTTTTTTGGGATCATCGACTTTCTTTCGACCATTCCTAAATATTTGTCCTTCTTTGTTGGTGGATCTCAGTATATGTCGGCCTTTAGAGCCCTACGCCTGTTACGAGTCTTCAGAATCCTAAAACTGGTTCGTTTTATCGGAGAATCTAACAATTTAGTAAGGGCCATGAAGGCCAGTAGAACCAAGATATTTGTCTTTGTCTTTTTTGTCTTAATTGTATCAGTACTTTTGGGAACCATCATGTATTTGGTAGAAGGGCCGGAACACGGATTTAACAGTATCCCTCACAGTGTATACTGGACCATAGTTACCCTTACAACCGTGGGCTATGGAGATATTTCTCCTCAAACGGGCCTGGGCCAATTTATTGCAACTATTATCATGATCGTTGGTTATGGTATTATTGCGGTACCTACCGGGATAGTAAGTGCAGAATATGTTACCGAAACAAGAAAGCTTAAAAAGAACAAAAAGCGCAAAAATGAAAAGAACTGTGCAGAATGCGGCTCTGTGATAGTCCAGGTAGATGCGCTGTATTGCCGTGTATGTGGTTTTAGGCTAAAAGATGAATAATGGCACTGAAAACCCTTTTAGTGGTGGCAGGTGCAACCGGAATTGGAAAAACAGCCCTTGCCATTAAGTTGGCCTTACATTACGAGACTGAGATCCTTTCCGCAGATAGCAGACAATTCTTTGCTGAAATGAACATAGGTACCGCCGTTCCTGCTCCTGAGGAACTTCAGATGGTTCCACATCATTTTATTCAACACAAAAATATTCAGGAACCATATTCGGTGGGTGATTTTGAGCGCGATGCGTTGGCATTACTAGAACAACTGTTTAAAGTTCACGACCTGGTTATCATGGTTGGCGGCAGTGGCCTTTACATAGATGCCGTTCTTTATGGGATGGATTCCTTCCCTAAAATTGATCCTTCTGTACGCGAAGCACTCAATAAGGATTTGGAGCTTCAAGGTCTTGGTTCCTTACAAGAAGAATTGACAAACGCAGACCCGGACTATGCCCAAAAAGTAGATATTCAAAATCCACAACGAGTTTTACGCGCTTTAGAAGTTTGGCGAGCTAGCGGGAAGCCCTATTCTTCCTATTTGGGCAGGAAAAAAAATGCCAGGTCTTTTAACGCGGTCATTGTTGGTATTGATGCGGAAAGGGCAGTGATCTATAAAAGAATAAATGAGCGAGTAGACAAGATGATGGAAGCCGGCCTATTAACTGAAGTAGAAAGCCTAAAAGAGTACAAGGACCTTAATGCACTTCAGACGGTAGGGTATAAAGAACTTTTTAAACATGTGGAAGGACATTGCACCCTGGAGCAAGCCGTAGAAGAAATAAAGAAAAACAGCAGGCGTTTTGCAAAAAGACAGGGCACCTGGTTTCGTAAGAACAAGTCGATCGTTTGGGTGCCTCATAACATGCCCTTTAATTTGATCCTGGAAAGGATAGCACAAGAAATGAATAAAAACCGTTGATTAATCCACAAAAAAATATCTTTGTGATCATGGGTGTCTCAGGATGCGGGAAGTCTACCATTGGCCGTATGCTGGCAGATACCTTATCTCTTCCTTTTTTTGACGGGGATGACTATCATCCGGAAAAGAACATCCAAAAAATGTCTGAGGGAGAACCCTTGAATGATGAGGACCGGTACTCCTGGTTAAAGGCACTCAATACGCTGGCGCTTGCACATCGAAACAAGGGTGGGGTCATCGCCTGTTCGGCCTTAAAAGAGTCATACAGAGATATTTTGGAGAAGGGCGTGGCTCCTAAACCTGTTTGGGTCTATCTGGAAGGGAGCTATGAGTATATTTTAAGGCGCCTAACTCAACGAAGGGAGCATTTTATGCCTTCCACATTACTGAGGTCGCAATTCGATATCCTGGAACCTCCTAAGAATGCGATAAGGGTATCTGTTGAACTAGAGCCATCTCAGATCATCAAGGATATCTTAAAGAATATACCCAAATAAAAAAAGGCAGCCCATCGGAATGCCTTTTTTAAACTCTTATAAAACTCTCTATTGCGGAGTTTTGACTACCAGTCTAAAGCCCTCACCATGTATATTTAGGATCTCAACTACATCGTCTTTCTTCAGATATTTCCTCAACTTGGCAATATAAACGTCCATACTACGGGAGGTAAAATAATTATCATCTCTCCATATTTTGGTAAGTGCCAGTTCTCTGGGCATCAAATCGTTTTCATGCAAGGCCAGAAGGCGCAGAAGTTCGTTCTCCTTGGGGGAGAGTTTGATGGGTTCTTCCTCCTTGTATTTTAAAAACCTAAGCTTTGAGTTTAAATGAAAATTACCAATTTTAAATTCAAATTGCTTACTGTCTGCCAAGGTACTAGATGCTTTTCTTTGAAGTATAGCTCTAAGCTTCATCAGTAGCACCTCCGAATCAAATGGTTTATTCAAATAATCATCTGCTCCTGCCTTGTATCCTTTTAACACATCTTCTTTCATGGTCTTGGCGGTGAGAAAAACGATAGGTACGTTTTCGTTCTTTTCGCGTATCTCTTTGGCAAGGGTAAATCCATCTTTATAAGGCATCATAACATCCAGGATACAGATGTCAAAATTGTCCTTTTTAAATTTTTCAAATCCTTCCATCCCATTTTTTGCCAGGGTGACGTCAAAATCGTTCATGGATAGATAATCCTTTAGAACAATCCCAAAATTTGGATCATCCTCAACCAATAATATTTTCTTATTTACTGTTTCCATATCGTTTATATTAAAGGCACTTTAATATAGAAAGTGCTGCCCTTACCTTTTTCACTTTCTGCATAAACCTCACCTTGATGGTCTTCTACTATTTTTTTAACGTAGGCCAATCCTAATCCATGGCCTTTTACATTATGTATGTCTCCTGTATGCTCTCTGTAAAACTTTTCAAATACTTTCTTCAACACAGCCTTACTCATCCCCGCTCCATGGTCCTCTATCTTAATGATGAGATAGTTCTTGGCGACCTCCGTATAGACATCGATCTTAGGAGCCTCCGGGGAATATTTAATGGCATTGTCTAACACATTAACCAAAACATTGCTAAAATGCATTTCATTGGCCAGAATCTCCGATCGTTCCGCATCCAAATGCGTATGAATGTAACCTCCGCGATCTAACACTATCAAATCTACATGAGAGATAGCTGTCTGAATCAGGACATGGGCATCTGCCCTATCCTTGGTAATATCTAGCTGGTTCCTTTCCAGCTTTGAGATCCTAAGAACGTTCTCTACCTGAGCGTGCATTCGTTTATTCTCATCCCGTATCATTTGAAGATACCTTCTAACCTTTTCCTCATCCCCAATGATCTTGGGGTTGCGAATGGCTTCTACTGCCAGGTTTATGGTCGCAATAGGTGTCTTAAACTCATGGGTCATATTATTGATGAAATCTGATTTTATCTCAGAGATCTGTTTCTGACGTATTAGTTGATAAATAGCACTGGCATACGCAATTACGATTACCAACGTAAAGAGCAACGACAAAAAGGCCATTCCCAGGACAGATTGCAGGAGAAACTTTTTCTTCTTGGGAAAAGAAAGCAGTAACGCAAAATTACTACTGCCTTCACTATTTTTAAATATGGGAGCTTTGTAAACGGTAGACTCTCCAAACTTAAACCGTCTTGATTTAACCTTTGTAGGCAATCCCCTGCTGTAAATTCCATATTCGAAATCGGTATCGATCGCCATATTGCTCATTTCCTGTGTAAGCAATAGTTCTATTTCCTGTTTTGTAACTCGTTTATGAATAGGTACTTTTTCCGCAAATTCCCTGTACACATCATCGAAAGCAGCTCTGTCAACACTTTTAAGACCGCCTATCTTTTCTAATCTTTGAACAGGATCTAACCTATACGTACTCCCATCCAAACCATTTTCTTCTTTAAAAATAGTTTTAGTTCGCTTACTGGTGATGCTTTTTATGGTTGTGCTATCTCCTGAGAGACTGTCAAAGAACGTGGATGCTATATTGTAATCTTCCTCAAGTATTCCGTGAGAATAGAAAAGGATCTCATTAGAATTAATATCGCGATCTATAAAAAAGATATTGCTGAGGTGCGAGCTTTTAAACT
>NZ_JBATLB010000131.1:0-1816 GCF_049669965.1 Muriicola sp.
ACTTCAGGCCGAAAAGATACTGGAGGAAAAATCTCAGGAACTTTACAGAACGTCTAGACAACTAAAAGAAACCAATGAACGTCTGGAAAATCTGCTCAGTGAGAAAACTTCCGAATTAGAAGGCGTGTTTATTAATATTATTGATCCCTACCTGGTCATGGATATTGAGGGAAATGTGATCCGTATGAATGCGGCTGCTACCCAGCTATTGGGGTATAATCACACTGAAGAAAAGATCAACCTACAACAACTTGTACATCCAGATTATATTCAATACACCAGGGAATCCTTTAAACAACTATATGAAGTTGGCACTCTAAAGAATTACAAGGCCAAGATCCTGACAAAAGACAATTCCGTTCATTACATTCAGGTAAATAGTAGCCTTATCTACGACAAGAATAGAAATCCTATTGCGGCACAGGGAATTATTCGCGATATCACCAAGGAAAGTGAAGTGGAAGCGCTATTATCTGAACAGAAAAAACAACTCGATATAATTGTACAGAATTCTCCGCTGGGAATCGTTTTAACGGTAGGCAGTACCTTTATAAAAGTAAACAAAGCATTTTCTGATCTCATCGGATACACAGATTCAGAATTAAAAGAGCTTTCCGTTGGAGATATCTCAGAACATGAAGATTATAAAATTGCCAAAGGTTACCAATTGGCCATGAATAAAGGAGAAATCGATAATTTCTCCATTATTAAAAGATATTTCACCAAAAAAGGCGAGACAATTCTTGCCAAAACATCTGTTAGTGCGGTCAGAGATCCTTCCGGAGCCATAGCATATGAAGTTGCTATTGTTGAAGATATCACCAAGGAAAAAGAGGCAGAAGAACAGATCAAAGCCTCCGAGAACAGGCTAGCTACGCTCATCACAAACCTGCATATAGGTGTTTTGCTGGAAAATGAGAATAGAGCCATTTCACTTACCAATCAACGTTTTTGTGACATCTTTCAGATACCGGTTACCCCCGATCAATTAAAGGGAGCCGACTGTTCTAACGCAGCTGAGGAAAATAAGCATCATTTTAAAGATCCAAAGGGCTTTGTTAAAAGGATCAATACTATTTTAAGAGATAAAAAGATGGTTCTCTCCGATGAGCTCGAAATGAAGGACGGACGCATCCTGGAACGCGATTATATTCCGATTTTCTCAGATGGTATCTATAAAGGTCATTTATGGACCTACAATGACGTAACCATTCGCAAGAATTACAAACAGAATTTAGAGATCCAGAAAGAAAAATACTGGAGTATTATTGCGAACATGAATCTGGGCCTCATTGAAGTAGATAATAAGGACGTTATACAGCTGGTAAACCAAAGCTTTTGCACTATGAGCGGTTATTCGGAGAAAGAATTGCTCGGAAAGAAAGCCGTTGAAATGCTGAAAGTTCAGGAAAAAACGATCATCCTTGAAAAAGGAAAAGAACGTTTAAAGGGAAAATCTGACTCATACGAGATACAGGTAAAGACAAAAAACAATGAGCTCCGCTACTGGCTGGTAAGTGGTGCACCTCGTTACGACGATGGAGGGGAAATAGTAGGCTCAATTGGCATTCATTTAGATATTACCGCTCAAAAGAATTTAGAGCTCCAAAAAGAACTGCTATTAAAAGAATTAGAAGGGAGTAATCAAGGATTACAGGAATATGCTCATATTGTTTCACATGACCTTAAATCGCCCTTGCGAAGCATCAGTGCACTGGCGACCTGGTTACATGATGATTATAAGGATATTCTGGATGAGACCGGAATATTCAATTTGCAAATGATGCAGGAAAAAGTAGAGGGTATGGATAAACTC
>NZ_JBATLB010000132.1:0-2082 GCF_049669965.1 Muriicola sp.
GTATTCCCCTTTGTATTGCTAACAATTTTATTTGTTGCTATGCTATCCAAATGGATAAAGTATAAAACTGATTTACTCTTAGTCTATGAAGTCGTGTGTGAAGAAGTAGAAGAGTTGATTGAAGAAATCAAAGGTGAACAGTTAAGTGAATTAATTCAAAAATACAGGGAAATCAAGGAAGGAAATTTGGAAAAAGGTAGGGAATATTACAATGCCAAACTAAAAGAGCTAGAAGCTGAAGTATTCCTAAAGCTCGGGTTGAAATAGGGGTGACCTTCTTACTCGGTATCTTTGATCTCTGCCCTGATCTCTTGTATAAGCTTTTCAAGATCTTTTTCGTGCCTCTCTTTAATTTTCTTTTCTATAATGGCTTCTATCTCATGCTGTTTCTCTCTGGAAAGCTGATCAAAATCGAGTGGCTCTTCTGGAGTTGCTCTTTTTAACATAGAGCCTTCACCCGTTAATAACCAGACTACATTTAACTGGGGATACACTCGAAGTATATTTTCAATGACATCACTACCCACGGAAGCATTGTTCTTTTTCATACGCAGCGTATAACCATTGCTGGCACCTATTGAGAGATCAAATTGACGTGCGCTTAATCCTGCATGTGTGATGAACTTCATTAAGCGATCAATTGTTTTTAACATAGTCGAGGAAATAATCTATAATTTATATTAATTCTTGGCACAAATATATGAATAATACAGAATAGTTAGTCCAAAATATAGTTTTCTCAATTATTTGTGGACATTTTCTTGTACATATAGAAAATATTCTATATACTTATAAAATATTAAGATTTGTTCACTTGTATCACTACTATATAACAGGCTTATGAACACTATAAAGACATTAGAGCGTTTGCAAAGGATTCATTTCCTCATAGAAAAAGAGTGTACGGGTTCCCCGTATGAATTAGCCTGTAAAATGAATGTTAGTGAGCGCTCTATTTATAACCTTATAGATTATCTAAGGGATTTTGAAGCCATCATCAGATATGATAGGAGCAGAAAAACTTATTATTACCAAAACAAGTTTAGCCTCAGCCTGCAAATCTCACTTTCCATTGGTACGGATGACGAGGTCACGGAAATTCTTGGAGGCACCTACCTCGATCACTAACTACCACGAATTATATGTAAGATCTGGCCTAGCGCGGATTTAACACTACAAAGGGAATGATCATCTCTTCCAGGGAGACCCCACCATGCTGATACGTATTGCGGTAATAGCTTACGTAGTGGTTGTAATTATTGGGATAGGCAAAGAACAGATCGTTCTTCGCAAAGATAAAGGAACTGCTCATGGTGATATTGGGTAAAAACAGCTTTCCGGGTTCTTTTGCTTCTAACACATCTTTAGAATCATAGGATAAACTCCTGCCCGTTTTATACCGTAAATTAAGACTGGTTTCCCGGTCGCCAATTACCTTGGAGGGTTGTTTTACATTAATAGTACCGTGGTCTGTAGTGATGATGAGCTTCATCCCCAGCGTCCTGGCCTTTTGAATGATCTCTAAAAGGGGAGAATTCTTAAACCAGCTAAGGGTGAGCGACCTGTAGGCCTTGTCGTTTGAAGCCAATTCCTTTATCACGTCCATCTCTGTTTTGGCATGAGACAGCATATCTACAAAATTGTATACAATCACCGTTAGATCGTTCTTTTTTTGTGTATTGAAATTTTGCACAAGATTCCGACCCTGCTTTAAACTGCTTATTTTATGGTATTCCCATTCCAGGTTGAGGCCCAGCCGGGCCAATTGCGCTTCCAGGAATTTATCCTCAAACAGATTCTTGCCTCCTTCGTCCGTATCATTTTTCCACCATTTTGGATATTTCCTTTCCATATCCAAGGGCGTAAGTCCGGAAAAAAGGGCATTGCGCGCATACTGGGTTGCGGTAGGCAAAATACTGTAGTAGGGGACTTCCTTGCTTTTTTTGTAAAATGGCGTAAGGGCGTCCTCAAAGGAGATCCACTGATCGTATCGCAAGTTGTCTATGACCACCAAAAGGGTAGGAGTACCATCTAATTCCGGTTTTACTAATTGCTGGAACAAGGTGTGCGATAGTATTGGTC
>NZ_JBATLB010000133.1:0-8132 GCF_049669965.1 Muriicola sp.
TAATCTGGTATTGGAAGGAATGCCTAAAGAATACAGGGTCTTGTTATTAAACACAGATTATCCTTCAGTCAACTGGCCTTTTGAGAGCAGAGGTTTCCCGATCAGCTACGCAAAAATAGACGATCATCTTGAAGAAAACATTGAGACCGCACTAAGCCAGGGAAATATTCAGGTATTCGCATTTAGCCTGGTACAATGGCAAAATGGGATCAAAATAGACCTGGATTTTATAAAACACCTCAGAGAACAATACCCTGAATTATTGATGATAGCAGACGGCACCCAATTTTGTGGGGCATTCAACATTAATTTTGATGTCTCAGGTCTGGATATTTTGGGGGCCAGCGGGTATAAATGGCTGTTGGGCGGAACTGGGAATGGGTTGATGCTATTCTCAGATAGGATGTCAGAACATTTATCGCTTAAATCCACGGGCTTTAATGCCGTAAATGCACAATTTGAGGGAAAGGATTCAATCCGTCTGGCTAAACGTTTAGAGCCGGGCCACCTAGATAGTCTGTGCTTTGGCAGCCTCTCTTTTTCCATAAAGAAACTTATGGAGTGGGATATTCAAAAGATTGAGGCACATAACAGAAGGCTGATGCAAAAAGCAAAAGAGACCTTAGGCGGGCTTGGACTCTTAAACGATTCTATAGTAAAGCGGAAGGATCACGGATCTATTTTCAATATCTCCGGTGGTGATGCCCTGTATACCTATTTGGAGAACGAAAATATATGCTGTTCTCAACGGGGTGGGGGAATCCGACTCAGTTTTCACCTCTATAATACGGAGAATGAGATAGATGAGATTGCGGAAATATTGAAATCTGCCCCCGGTTCCTTATCTAGTTATAAAAAGTGAGGATGTAAAATTGCCAATGTCAATTATTTGTTAGGCTATTATTATGAATATGATAATAATTCGTTAATCATTGTAAATGAGGTGCTTAATGTTATAATTTTGTGGTGAATTTTAAAACCGATTAAGATGGCAATTGCTAAACAATATTTGAAAACAAAACCTGTAGTAAAAGTAACATTTACAGTTCCTGCAGAAGATGCTAAAAAAGTAGCTGTAGTAGGCGACTTTAACAACTGGAATCCAAAAGGAAGCATGTTGAAAAAATTAAAGAATGGTACCTTCAAGGGTACCTTCGATCTTCCAAAAGAGAATTCTTACGAGTTCCGTTATTTGGTAGACGGTGACTATGTAAACGAAACAGAAGCAGATCGTTATCAGTGGAACGACTTTGCCGGTGCAGAAAACGCTGTATTGGAATTGTAATCAGAGCAGAAAAAAAATTAAGATCCGGGACTTTGTAAAAAGTTCCGGATTTTTTTATTCCCGTCTTGCCGTTGTGATGGAAATAAACCAAGAAAAGTCAAGTTAGGACAAAAAATACAAAAGAAAAAGAAACAGGTCTTTCAAAATAATGACATACTATTCCAATTTAAATGTAATAGGGATTGTAAAAGGTATGCGGGTTGGAAGGCCGTCTTTTAGAGCGGGTTTAAAGGGTGGCAATAACTCTACAATACGAACTGCCTCAGCCTGGAGAATGCCAACGCCTTCCCTGGTTCTGATATTTTCAATCGTACCTTTTTCATTAATGGTAAAAAGGACAAATACCTTTCCTTGTATTTTGTTTTTGAGTGCTTCATCGGGGTATTTAAAATTCCGGGCGATATGCTGCTGCATTTTTTTTGTAAAACAATCTGCAGTTTCCTGATAGGTAAGGTTCTCACAGCCCGGAAACTCAGGTATTTCTACAATCACCCCTCCTTGGTATTCTTTTTCTGAGATCACCGAGGTCACTACTGGAGGGAAGTCGTCCTTGTCTATTGAGAACAGGAATTCAAATTCATGCAGAGATCGGTAGCCTTTAGGTTTTCTATTGGACACATCAAAACGGGGTAATCTGTTGATTAAGTCATTTACCGCGGAATACAGGTCGTTCCTAGGTGTTCCACTATCGATTTGAATGTATACGGGAAATTTATCCAGTCGCCCTTTTTTATCAAGACTGAAGCCGATAGAGATACTCAGCGTATCTACCCGGATCTCAGACTTTCTCAATTCGGTATTGACGACGTTCCTAAGGGCGTTTCCGAGGACTTCGGTTATACATTTGTGCTTATCACCTGCCTGATCACAATCCGCTATCGCGATCTGTTCGAGGGGATAATAAATGTCTGAGTCTTTATGTTGAGCAAATATAAGGTTGATGGAAAGTAGGGTACAAAAACCGAATAACAACTTTCTCATAGCGAGATTTTAAATAGCCACCATTCCTTTAATATGCGGATGAGGGTCGTAGTCAAGAAGTGTAAAATCTTCAAACTTAAAATCAAAGATATCGGTCACTTCGGGGTTTAAGACCATTTTTGGTAATGGTCTGGGGGTGCGACTAAGTTGCAACTCTATCTGCTCCATATGGTTGTTGTAGATATGGGCATCCCCAAAGGTGTGAATAAACTCTCCCGGCTCATATCCGCAAACCTGGGCGACCATCATGGTGAATAGGGCGTAGGAAGCAATGTTAAAAGGAACTCCTAAAAATATATCGGCGCTTCTCTGATATAGCTGACAAGAAAGTTTGCCATTTGCTACATAGAATTGAAAGAAGGCGTGGCAAGGGGGAAGGGCCGCTTTGCCATCAGCTACGTTTTCTGCAAAGGTCTTGGAAGAATCTGGTAAGACACTGGGGTTCCAGGCAGCTACCAACATGCGCCTGCTATCCGGATTGCTCTTTAAGGTCGTAATAAGTTCCTTTATCTGATCTATGCCATCGCCATTCCAATTGCGCCATTGATATCCGTACACCGGTCCCAAATCTCCTTCCTCATTGGCCCATTCATTCCATATCCGCACCCCGTTCTCCTGCAAGTATTCAACATTGGTGTCTCCTTTCAGGAACCACAGTAATTCGTGAACAATTGACTTTAAATGCAATTTTTTGGTGGTCACCATAGGGAAACCCTCACTCAGATCAAAACGCATCTGGTAGCCAAAAACAGAAATGGTCCCCGTACCCGTGCGGTCACTTTTAACGTTGCCGTGTTCTAATACATGCTTTAAAAGGTCGTGATATTGTTTCATATGCGATGCGTATAAATCTTATTTAGGCTGAGGTAAAATTAAAAAAATGAGTGCTTTTGAAACACATAGTAATCCCTATCTTTTGAAAACTTATCAACGGTAAGACAACTGCGCAGCGGTACCACCTATCCCAGTATCATCCCCGCAATAGTAGCCGATAAAAGAGAAGCCAGGGTGCCTCCCAAAACAGCTTTCAAACCAAACTCAGAAAGTGTTTTACGCTGACCGGGTGCCAGGGAGCCAATACCGCCTATTTGTATACCTATGGAAGCAAAATTGGCAAAACCACAAAGCATATAAGTGGCCATGATGATGGATTTATTATAAGTAAAATGAACCCCGCTGCTGTAATCCTTCAGTTCGGCGAGTTGAATATAACCAATGAATTCACTGGCTGCCAGCTTCACCCCAAGTAACTGCCCCATCAACAGAATGTCTTGAGTATTTACGCCAATGAGCCACATCAAAGGGGCGAAAAGGACCCCTAACACCGCCTCAAGGGACAATTGTGGATAGGCAGAATTGGCACTGATCCAGGTATTTAAGGTTGTAATATCTCCTACCCAGCCTAAAATACCGTTTAACATGGCTATAAAGGCTACAAAGACCAACAACATGGCCCCAACGTTCACTGCTAATTTTAATCCCTCTGTAGTGCCATTGGCGATTGCATCCAGAATATTAGATCCTATCTTTTCGGTAGATACCTGTATCTCCTTATTCACAGGTTCTGTTTGTGGATAAAGGATCTTGGAGACCACTATGGCGCCTGGGGCCGCCATGACCGAAGCCGCAATAAGGTGCCGTGCAAATTCTAGTCGTAATTGTTCGTCATTTCCCCCAAGGAAGCCTATGTAAGCGGCAAGTACACCGCCTGCTACGGTTGCCATACCGCCTATCATAACCAGTAAGATCTCAGAGCGGTTCATTTTTTCTAAATAGGCCTTTATCAATAAAGGTGCTTCGGTTTGGCCCAGGAAAATATTGCCGGAAACACTAAGGCTTTCAGCACCTGATATGCCCAAAAATCTGGTAAGTAACCAGGCAAGGCCCTTTACGATCTTTTGAATAACCCCTAAATAGTAAAGTACAGATGTTAAAGCCGAAAAGAAAATGATAGTGGGGAGGATCTGAAAGGCAAAAATATATCCGATATTGGGATTGTCTAAATTTAGGAGTCCACCGAAAATAAACTCGCTGCCAGCCAGGGTATATTTCAGGATCTCATTAAAGAATTGCCCTAATTTATTAAAGAACCATTGTATGGCGGGGACCTTTAGGATACCGATGGCTAGGACCAATTGAATGGACAAGCCTATCCCAGCCGTTTTCCAATTGATGGCTTTTCTGTTCGCCGAAAAAATAAAGGAGATAAAAATAAGGACGAGCATTCCCAAAATACCTCGCCAAAGACTATTTATGGAAAATCCCTGGTTACCAATGATAGGACTATTACTGTCTATTTCCGAAAAACTGGAAGCGCTGTGAGCTACATTTACAATAGAATCTTGAAGAACGGTATCCGTAGGGATATCCTGACCTAAACCACGGAAGAAGAACATTAAGAAAAAGATAAGCATCCAAGATCCTGGCTTCATGTATAGTGGGCTAGATGATCATTTTCGTTTAGATATTTCATCCCTTAACCTGGCTGCTTTTTCATAGTCCTCGCTGGCAACAGCCTTGTCTAGTTCTTTGTGGAGTTCATCCAGGCTTAATTCCTTGTAGGGAGCTGCAGACCCGGGATCTATCTCTACAGTCTCTCCCTCTTGTAAGATCTCATCAACTACTATACTATCATCTATTTCTTCCTTGTCCTTTTCTTTGGATGAAAACTTGAGAAAGATCCCTGCCTTATCCAAAATGGTCTTATAGGTAAAAATAGGCGCATTAAAGCGCAATGCCAGGGCAATGGCATCGGAAGTGCGGGCATCAATGATCTCTTCCACCTTTTCCCGCTCACAAATTATACTGGAGTAAAATACCCCATCTACCAGTTTATGAATAATAACCTGCTTGATCACAATGTCGAACCGATCTGAAAAATTCTTAAATAGGTCGTGTGTAAGTGGGCGCGGAGGTTTTATTTCTTTTTCCAGGGCAATGGCAATAGATTGAGCCTCAAAAGCACCTATGACAATGGGTAGCTTTCTGTCTCCGTCTACCTCATTTAAAATAAGGGCATAGGCCCCATTCTGGGTTTGACTGTAAGAGATTCCTTTTATTTTTAAACGAACTAGACTCATAATCACACAAATACCAAAAAGGGCTGTTAAAATAAAAGGAATGTCCTAGGTATTTAAACAGCCCTCAGGGGCACAAATTAACAAAAATTAGGCGTTCTGAGCCTTAAATTCCTTTAATTTTTCGATGAGTTTCGGGACTACGACAAAGGCATCGCCAACGATCCCATAATCTGCCGCTTTAAAGAAGGGTGCTTCCGGATCTGTATTGATCACCACTTTTACTTTGGAGGCGCTTACTCCGGCCAGGTGCTGAATGGCTCCAGAGATACCTATGGCGATATAAAGGTTGCTGGCTACCGGTTTACCCGTTTGTCCCACGTGTTCTCCGTGCGACCGCCATCCCATATCACTTACGGGTTTTGAGCAGGCAGTGGCCGCACCCAGGACACCCGCTAATTCTTCGATCATTCCCCAGTTCTCGGGGCCTTTTAATCCTCTTCCCGCAGAAACAACTATGTCTGCATCGGCAATGGTCACTTCTCCTACTACCTTGTCTATATTCACGGATTTAGTAGAAAAAGCGGCATCGTCTAATGAGGGACTAAAGGCTTCTTCACTTAGGGTAGCCTTGTTTTCGTGAACTCCATAGGCATTATTGGATACCCCAATGATCTTAATATCGGTATTGATCTCGGTATGGGCAAAGCCTTTGTTGCTAAAAGCCGTTCGCTTTACCACCAGGGGTTGCACGCTATCTGGTGCTGCCACTACGTTAGGAGCATAGCCAGCTTGTAACATTCCCGCAAGCAGGCCTGCTAAATATTTGGAGTCTGTACTTGAACTCAGAATGATCACTTTGATATCTTCCTTTTGAACCGCAGCAACCAGGGCCTTTGCATAGGCATTGGCATTAAAAGTTTTAAGGGGGTCATTAGTTATCTTCAGAACCTTGCTCACCCCATAGGCGGCAAGAGTGGATGTATCTGCTACGTTAAAGCTCACGGCAGTTACCGTGGTAGTAAGTTGCTGCGCAACTTTATAGGCATAAGATGCGGCTTCAAGGGCATTCTTTTTAAATTTTCCGTTTTCGGATTCGGTATATACGAGTACTGACATAGGTAGATGCTTTCTTTTTATATGGGATGTATTATTAAATAACTTTTGCTTCGTTATGGAGTAAATCCACAAGTTCCTGGATGTTCTCCGGATCAATTAGTTTCACAGCGCCCTTTGGAGCTGGCTTGTCAAAGTTTTTGTCTGAAGTGGCATGGGTGGCAGCAACAGGCTCAACAACATTGAGCTTTTTCTGCCGGGCCATCATGATACCTCTCATGTTTGGAATTCGCAGATCACTCTCTTCTACAAGACCTTTTTGACCACCTATGATCAAAGGAAGTGAAGTGGCAAGCGTCTCTTTCCCCCCGTCTATTTCACGTGTGGCGGTTGCTTTTTCCCCATCAACCTCTAAACCTATGCAGGTGTTGACAAAGTTCATATTAAGCAAGGCAGCTATCATCCCCGGGACCATTCCGCCATTGTAATCAATAGATTCTCTGCCGGCAATAACCAGCGAGTAATCCCCATTCTTTATAACTTCCGCAAGTTGTTGGGCGACAAAAAAACCGTCTGTGGGCTCAGCATTAACGCGTATGGCCTCGTCTGCACCAATAGCCAGGGCCTTGCGCATAGTGGGTTCTACGTTGGCACCTCCAACGGTAGCTACGTGGACTGTGGCGCCTTGTTTTTCTTTAAACCACATGGCCCGGGTTAGGCCAAATTCATCGTTGGGATTGATCACAAACTGCACTCCTGTAGTATCAAACTGAGAATTATCCTGGGTAAAGTTGATCTTGGAGGTCGTATCCGGAACATTACTGATACAAACTAATATTTTCATAAGCGGTCACAATTTTTTTAATGATAAATACAGCCGTAAAGATAGCTAATAAAATTCAAAAATACTATGCATGCATAATAAAATTTTAATTTGATTTTACTGTTTGATACCGTCATTTTGAAGGATTATTTCCTATTTTTGTTCGCATTTTGATTAGTACGAACGCAGAGAATAAAGAGTATATGAAGACATTACAATTTCGGGAGGCCATAGTAGAAGCAATGTCGGAGGAGATGAGAAATGATGATACCATCTATCTGATGGGGGAGGAAGTTGCAGAATACAATGGAGCTTATAAGGCATCTAAAGGAATGTTAGATGAATTTGGTCCGGAGCGTGTGATAGACACCCCTATATCTGAATTAGGCTTTTCTGGAATTGGCGTAGGATCTGCCATGATTGGAAACAGACCTATTATAGAATTCATGACCTTCAATTTTGCCTTGGTTGGGATAGATCAGATCATAAATAACGCGGCAAAGATCAGGCAAATGTCTGGGGGCCAGTTTAATTGTCCTATCGTATTCAGAGGTCCGACAGCCTCTGCGGGCCAACTCGCGGCAACGCATTCACAGGCCTTTGAAAGTTGGTATGCCAATTGCCCTGGCTTAAAGGTGGTGGTACCCTCTAATCCAAAAGATGCCAAAGGCTTACTAAAATCGGCTATACGCGATGATGATCCGGTGATCTTTATGGAATCCGAACAGATGTACGGAGACAAGGGAGAAGTTCCCGAAGGAGAATTTACGATTCCCCTTGGTGTGGCCGAGATCAAACGAGAAGGAACCGATGTCACCATCGTTTCTTTTGGAAAGATCATTAAAGAAGCTTATAAAGCCGCTGAAGAATTAGAAAAAGAAGGGATCAGCTGTGAGATCATAGATCTTAGAACAGTAAAGCCTATGGATAATGAGGCAATTTTAAAATCTGTAAAAAAGACAAACCGACT
>NZ_JBATLB010000134.1:0-11931 GCF_049669965.1 Muriicola sp.
TGACCCTGGACGGCATTGAGGTAAGTGGTTTTGATCTGGAGGCCGATAAGGGATATAATGTTCTTTCCTACGATGTGGCTTTTTCCAAAGCAGGAAAATCGGCTTTTTTAAAGAAGAACAAAATGGCCCTAAAAACTGCAGATAACGGGAAAACCTACCTCCCAAAAGGTTCCTATGAAGTTGTTTTAAAAGGGAATGGTTCGACGGAAAAACTACCCTTTAAAATAGAATAAGGGGTAAAGACCTATACAGCTGCCTTGGGGTTCCATAAATTTTTGTTTAACACTTAGGCTTCATTTTTCACTTTTAGAGCTACTTTTTTAAACACTATGCAGGAAATTTTTACAATAGTTGGGAGGGCCTGCAAGTAATGCCCGGGAAGTTTGCTATTCATGGGCTTCTGCCGTAAATTTGCTGCTTTAAATCTGTTCGATAATGAGTAAACTCATACAGTCTTCAATTGCCAGAAAAGTGGTCATGGCCCTTTCTGGTATTTTTTTGGTCTTATTTCTGGCATTGCATTTCACCATCAACTTTACCTCTGTGATCTCGCCGGAGACCTTTAATGAATTTTCCCATTTTATGGGCTACAATCCCGTGGTACAATTCCTGATGCAACCCATCCTTATTGCCGGTGTGGTTGTGCATTTTGTAATGGGTATTATTCTGGAACTCCAGAACAATAGAGCAAGAGGTGTGAAATACGTACAGTTTAAGGGAAGTGCCAATGCTTCCTGGGTATCCAGGAATATGATCTACTCAGGTGCCGTGGTACTGGCATTTCTAGGATTACATTTTTACGATTTTTGGGTACATGAAATGGCCTATAAATATGTTGAGGTGAATCCTGAGGATCCCACTCGTTATTTTGCGGAGACCGTAGAGAAATTTGCCCCTTTTTGGCGAACTGCACTCTATGTATTATCTTTTGGGCTTCTCTCCCTGCACCTTTGGCACGGCTTTGCTTCCTCATTTCAGACAATGGGGGTTAATAACAAATATTCTCCCTCCATAATACTCTTTACCAAGGTATACGCGATAGCTATTCCACTGGGATTTGTATTTATTGCACTATACCATCATTTCAACCCTATAATACATTAAGATATGGGCATTTTAGATTCTAAAGTTCCAAAAGGGCCACTGGCCGATAAATGGACACAACATAAGAACGACATTGACCTGGTAAACCCGGCTAACAAACGCAACATAGACGTCATTGTGGTAGGCACAGGACTTGCCGGTGGTTCGGCTGCCGCAACACTGGCAGAGTTAGGGTATAACGTAAAAACTTTCTGCTATCAGGATTCACCTCGGAGAGCACATTCCATTGCCGCTCAGGGAGGGGTAAATGCTTCCAAAAATTATCAGGGTGACGGGGATAGTGACTATCGTCTTTTCTATGACACCATTAAAGGTGGGGATTATAGATCCAGGGAGGCCAATGTATATCGCCTGGCTGAAGTTTCCGGGAACATCATTGATCAATGTGTAGCACAAGGAGTGCCTTTTGCCAGAGAATACGGAGGCCTGTTAGACAACAGATCCTTTGGAGGAGTATTGGTCTCCAGAACCTTTTATGCCAAGGGACAAACAGGCCAACAGTTATTATTGGGTGCATACTCAGCTATGAACCGACAAATACATCGCGGTAAAATACGGTCTTATACCCGTCATGAGATGCTCGATCTGGTAAAGATCGATGGAAAAGCGAGGGGTATAATTGCGCGGAACCTGGTCACCGGTGAAATCGAAAGGCATTCTGCACATGCAGTGGTCATCGCTACCGGAGGTTACGGGAACCTCTTTTTCTTATCTACTTATTGTATGGGAGCCAATGTAATGGCGGCCTGGCGCACGCACCGAAGAGGTGCCTTTTTTGCCAATCCGTGTTTTACACAGATCCATCCAACTTGTATCCCGGTATCCGGAGAACACCAATCCAAACTCACTTTGATGTCAGAGTCCTTAAGAAATGATGGACGTATCTGGGTGCCTAAAAAATTGGAGGATGCCAAGGCCATCCGCGAAGGGAAACTAAAACCTACAGAACTCAAAGAAGAGGACAGGGATTATTATTTGGAAAGACGATATCCTGCATTCGGAAACCTGGTCCCCAGGGATGTGGCTTCACGTGCAGCCAAAGAACGTTGTGATGCAGGCCACGGGGTGAATAAAACCGGTGAAGCAGTGTACCTGGATTTTGCCGCAGCCATCGAAAGATATGGGACTGAAAAAGCCTATACCTCAGGGATCCAAGATCCGGATTCGGAAACAATCAAAAAATTAGGCGAAGAAGTGATCGAATCTAAATACGGAAACTTGTTCCAGATGTATGAAAAGATTGTAGATCAGAATCCTTATAAGACACCTATGATGATCTATCCCGCGGTACATTATACCATGGGTGGTCTATGGGTAGATTACAACTTACAAACCACTGTTCCGGGATGTTACTCCATTGGGGAATCGAACTTCAGTGACCACGGAGCAAACAGGCTTGGGGCTTCGGCTTTAATGCAAGGGTTAGCAGATGGGTATTTTGTACTCCCTTATACTATCGGGGATTACCTCGCGGATGATATCAGAACAGGGAAAATACCAACCGATAGTCCGGAGTTTGATGAAGCAGAGAAGCATGTAACAGATAGGATCAGCAAATTAATGTCCGGTAAAGGTTTGCATTCTGTTGATTATTACCATAAAAAACTTGGTAAGATCATGTGGGATAAATGTGGAATGAGTAGAAACGAAAAAGATCTGAAAGAGGCCATCAAGGAGATCGCTGCCTTGCGAAAAGATTTCTGGGAGAATGTTAAAGTGACCGGAGAACCGAATTCTAAAAATCAGGAATTGGAAAAAGCGGGGCGTGTAGCGGATTTTCTTGAAATAGGAGAATTATTTGCCAAGGACGCCCTGGAACGCAATGAATCCTGTGGAGGTCATTTTCGTGAAGAATATCAAACCCCGGAGGGTGAAGCATTACGAGATGATGAAAACTTCAAATACGTGGCTGCCTGGGAATACAATGGTGAACCCAAGGATGCCAAACTTCACAAGGAAGATCTTAAGTATGAATATATTAAATTAAAGACACGTTCTTACAAATAAATAGCTATGAAAATATATTTGAAGATATGGCGTCAGAAAGATGCCACCTCTAAAGGAAAAATGGTAGACTACCCCATGGACGGGATCGAAGGAGACATGTCCTTTTTAGAGATGTTAGATATTTTGAATGAAGATCTCATCACTAAAGGCGAAGAGCCTATAGAGTTCGATCATGATTGTAGAGAGGGGATCTGCGGAACCTGCTCCCTTCAGATCAATGGCCGTCCTCATGGCCCGGATAGAATGATCACTGCCTGTCAATTGCATATGAGAAGCTTTAAAGATGGTGATACGATTACCATAGAACCTTTTAGGGCTAAAGCATTTCCGGTTATCAAGGATCTAATAATAGACCGTACCGCTTTTGACAGGATTCAACAGGCAGGAGGATATATTTCAGTAAATACTTCCGGACATACCATAGATGCCAATACGATTCCTATTGAAAAAGAGAACGCAGATAATTCCTTTTATGCTGCCGCTTGTATTGGATGTGGTGCCTGTGTAGCCGCTTGCAAGAATGCAAGTGCAATGTTATTTACCTCAGCCAAAGTATCTCAGTTTGCCTTACTTCCCCAGGGAAGGGTGGAAGCCACAGACAGAGTATTGAACATGGTACGTCAAATGGATATTGAAGGTTTTGGCAATTGCACCAATACCGGAGCCTGTGAAATAGAATGCCCCAAAGGGATCTCTCTGGAGAACATCGCCAGGATGAATCGCGAATATTTAAGTGCCTCTTTAAAAGGGTAAGCTTTTCCACAAACATTTTTTAAGACCCCTATCTTTTGTAGTTAGGGGTTTTTTACGCTTTAACTATTCACAATTTCATTACTTTTAAAAGAACAAAAAACAGGCTCTATTGACAGCACCTTTGATTTCCAAACTACCCCACAGTCAGTTCTCTATATTTACACTCATTGGGAGAATGGCAAGAGAACATAACGCCCTGAACCTCTCCCAGGGCTTCCCCAATTTTGAAACCGATCCGAAACTTATTGATCTCGTTACCAAAGCAATGAAAGAGGGTGCCAATCAATATGCTCCTATGGAAGGTATTTATTCTCTCCGGGAGGTCATTAGCGATAAAATAGAAAACCTTTACGGAAAGCATTATTCGCCAGATAAGGAGATCATCATGGTAGCCGGGGCCACTCAGGGAATATTTACAGCCATTACTGCGGTGGTACACAAAGGAGATGAGGTTATTATTTTTAAACCGGCTTATGACTGCTATGAACCGGCGATTGAAATCAACGGTGGTGTTCCAGTATATGTCCAGATGCAGGGAAAGGATTTTAAGATAGACTGGGAGGCTTTCAGGGCATTAATCACCCCTAAAACCCGACTCGTTATTATCAATACCCCTCACAATCCGAGTGGGAGTATCCTCAGCTCTGAAGATATGAATGAATTGTCTGCCAGTCTACGCGGTACCAATATTATGGTGCTTAGTGATGAGGTTTATGAGCATATGGTCTTTGATGGGAATAGCCATGAAAGCGTTTCTAAATACCCCGATTTGGCAGAAAGGAGTTTTGTCATGGCCTCTTTTGGGAAAACGTTCCATGTCACCGGTTGGAAAATGGGATACTGTGCAGCCCCCACAGAAATGATGAAGGAATTCCGGAAGGTTCATGAATTTAATGTCTACGCGGTCAATCATCCTATTCAAAAGGCCCTTGTCCCATACCTTCAAGAGGCTTCGAACTATCTGGGCCTATCCCCTTTCTTTCAGCGTAAACGCGATCTGTTTTTAAAGGCTATCGCTTCTTCCAGATTTAATTGCTCCCCCACCAGAGGCACCTATTTTCAGCTACTTGATTATTCCAACATCACAGATGAGGCAGATGTAGACTTTGCAAGCCGCTTGATCAAAGAGAAGGGACTCGCCAGTATTCCAATATCAGTATTTAGTGTAGATCAGTTAGACCAGCAGCAGTTGCGTTTCTGTTTTGCCAAAACAGACGATACCTTGTTAAAAGCCGCAGAAATCATCAACAGTATATGATTTTTAGAACGCTTTTAACAGCAGGGACATAAACTCCTCTATTTTACTGGGCTCTAACCATCTAGTTACTACCACAAGCCGGTGCTCCTTGTCTATCACAATGAAATTTCCTCCAAAACCTGCGGCGTAGTACAAGTCTGCGGACCATCCTTCCCAATGACGTTCTCCTTTAGTGTTAAGCCACCACAGATACCCGTAATTTGGATTAGGAATAGAAGGCGTAGTGGCTTTTTCGATCCATTTTTCACTGATCAGCTGTTCCGCTTTCCATTTTCCGTTGTTTAAAAATAGCAAGCCGAAACGGGCCATGTCCTCGGTACTAATAAAAATTCCACCCCCGGAATGCCCTCCTCCTGTCACAGACTTTACTTTAATACCATCTACTTCTGTCCAGGCATTCTCATAGCCCAACCATCGCCAGGTAGTGCTTGCTCCTATTCTATCCATAATTTGATCCTTCAGGACCGCTGGTACCGGTTTTCGCCAAACATGAGTAAGACTATATGCCAGTAAGTTTACCCGCACATCATTGTATTCCATGACCGTACCTGGTTCATTTAACTTCCTGAATTTCCAATCATCCAGTCCTCCTTCTCTAGGGGGTCTGTCTGCCCAGTCTTTTCCGCCCCATAACTCCCCAGACCAGTCCGAATTTTGTTGTAGGAGATGTTCCCAACTGATCTTTGAATTATGTGCTCCATCGAAGGTGCCATCCCAAATATACTGGCTAACCTTATCTGAAGTGTCCTCAATAATACCATTGTCTTCTGCTAAACCTGCGACGGTTGAAAGGAAGCTTTTGGTAACGCTAAAGGTCATATCTACTCTTTTTGTCTCCCCCCATGATGCGACAAGGTATCCGTCTTTTAAAATCATCCCTGCAGGGCCTCCTCTTTTCTTAGTGGGTCCGAGGATCTCATGAAAAGGTTCTCGTTCAAATCCTTTTAGGATCGCGATCCGCAGATCCCGGGAACCCGTATACTCGTTATTCATGGCGAAGCTGACCGCCTTTTCCATGGCTGTTTTATCAATAGCATAAACCTCAGGAGTTTTGGTGGCCCATACCTCATTTCTTTGAGGAAAATAGGAGGTCTCTTGTGAGAAAGTGACAAGTGTTGCGCAACAGGCAAGTAGTGTAAGCAGTGCTTTTTTCATACGTGGTAGTTGAGTATTACAAGGTAGTTAAATCTAGTTTCATGAGCCAATCCATTTGTTTGTCTTTCCCTATATAATAGGGGTGTTTTCCAAATTTTATAAATCCTTTCTTCTCGTAAAATCGAATAGCCGCTGTATTCTTTTCCCAAACTCCCAGCCAGATAAAGCGTTTCTCTGCTTCTTTTGCCAAACGAATAACCTGCTCCATGATCCAATCCCCAATTCCCTGGCCCTGATAGTGGGTAAGCACATAGATTCGTTCCAATTCATAAGAGGTCGCATCAAAAATATCTGTTTGTGCTTCTACATCGTTTATTTTAAAGAATCCGACGAGCTCATTATGCTTAAAAACAAAGTAAAATGTTGCATGGGGATGTGTGAGTTCGCTACCCATCCTTTCTTTAGTTAAGGCGGTATTCAGGTAATGTTCAAAATCTGCCGGATCATTTTGTTCGGCGAATGCTTCAGTGAAAGTAGTTCTTGAGATCAAGACCAGTTGATCCAGATCTTCTAATGTACATCTATGCAGGCTTAGTTCCATTTCCCAATACTTCATGCGGAAGCTAAAATAAAAAAAGGAGCAAAACCAACGGCTTTACTCCTTTCTTATAAAATTTTTGATCGTACTACAACATAAATAGCTTTTTTGCCAGCCGTAAAATACCGTTGTAAAAATCATTTCGGTAGACCTGCACCTTCTCTTTAGAAGAGGCCTGATTTGTTTGGGTGTCCATTGCAGTTTAGGTTTAAATTAGACATGGGGGATTCCATTTTCGTTTGTGCTCTAAAATACTACTAGAACGATTATTTCTTCGAATAATTGTTGTTAAACTTTACAAAAAAGTGGTGAATCTTAAAAAATGAGAAGCTTAGATATTCATCTCAGGAATGTCTCCTTTCACAAGAAGCCTTCCTTCAGTAGCTTTTTGTATGGTTTCAACGGAAACACCAGGTGCCCTTTCGAGCAATTTAAATCCTTCAGGGACCACTTCCAGTACGGCAAGATTGGTCACTATTTTTTTTACGCAACCCACACCGGTTAGTGGAAGGGTACAACGCTTTAGTAGTTTAGATTCTCCGGCCTTATTGGTATGCATCATAGCTACGATGATGTTTTCGGCGGAGGCTACAAGGTCCATGGCACCCCCCATTCCTTTCACCATTTTTCCGGGAATTTTCCAATTAGCAATATCCCCGTTTTCCGAAACCTCCATGGCTCCTAAAATAGTCAGGTCTACATGCTTCCCTCTAATCATCGAAAAGCTAAGGGCCGAATCAAAAAAGGACGCACCGGGTAAAGTAGTTATGGTTTGTTTCCCTGCATTGATGATATCGGCATCTTCGTCCCCTTCAAATGGAAAAGGGCCCATGCCTAAAACGCCGTTCTCGCTTTGAAATTCAACATTGATATCGCTTCGCACAAAATTGGCTACTAAGGTTGGGATCCCAATACCAAGGTTTACATAATACCCATCCTGCACTTCCTTGGCAATTCGTTTCGCTATTCCGGTCTTATCTAGCATTAGTTTCGGGCTCTTACAGTTCGTTGTTCAATTCTTTTTTCATAGTTGCTTCCCTGAAATATGCGTTGCACAAAAATTCCGGGAATATGGATCTCGTTAGGGTCTAGTTCTCCGGCCGGAACTAACTCTTCTACTTCAGCAACTGTTATTTTTGCCGCTCCACACATACAAGGATTAAAATTCCTTGCGGTACCCTTAAAGATCAGGTTTCCTGCCTCATCACCCTTCCAGGCTTTTACAAAGGCAAAATCGGCTTGGTAGGCATATTCCAGGACATACATCTTCCCGTTGAATTCTCTGGTTTCTTTTCCTTCCGCTACTTCAGTTCCATAACCCGCCGGGGTGTAAATTGCGGGGAAACCCGCCTGAGCAGCTCTGCATTTTTCCGCCAGCGTACCTTGGGGAGTTAATTCAACTTCCAGTTCCCCACTGAGCATTTGTCGTTCAAATTCATCATTCTCCCCTACATAGGACGAGATCATTTTCTTTATCTGATGTTTTTGTAGGAGAAGACCCAAACCAAAATCGTCCACCCCTGCGTTATTGCTAATACAGGTAATATTCTTGATCCCTAGTCTTACAAGTTCTGCAATGGCATTTTCGGGGATCCCGCATAGTCCAAATCCACCCAGCATAAAGGTCATTCCATCTTTAACCCCTAACAGGGCCTGTTTTGCATCGTCGACTTTTTTTGGGATCATATGATGGCTGTGTGTTTTGTGTTGTTTGAATTAAAAATCTAAATCGTCCAGGTCGTTTTCGAGGTCGTTTTCCTCTTCAACCGCTTGTTCCAACTTTGAACAATCCAGATTGATGGTCATTTTTTCCGGCTTGATAAATTCTTCTTTTGATACTCCAAGATCTGGGTCTGTGTAATTTTTTTGCATGTACAGTGCCCAAATAGGTAATGCCATGGAGGCTCCCTGACCATAGTAGATGGTTTTAAAATGAGTGGCACGTTCTTCCCCACCTACCCATACACCGGTGACCAGGTTTGGCACCATTCCCATAAACCATCCGTCACTTTGATTTTGCGTGGTACCGGTCTTCCCGGCAATTGGATTTGTAAATTCATAAGGATACCCTGTAATGATCTCCTTATACACGTCCTGGTCCTTTGCAAAAGTATGTCTTAACCTTGTTCCTGAGCCTCCTTCGGTAACCCCTTCCAAAAGATTGATCATGGCATAAGCCACTTCTTTACTTAAGACATCTTTGGTTTCCGGCACATATTCGAATAAGACTGTGCCATTTTTATCTTCGATCCTAGTTACCATTACCGGCTTTACATAGACTCCCTGATTGGCAAAGGTCCCATAGGCGCCAACCATTTCATAAACATTAAAATCAATTGTTCCCAGGGCAATTGATGGCACCTCCAGAATTTCTCCGGTGAGTCCCAGATTTTTAACAATGGATACTACCGGTTTGGGGCCCACCTTATCTATAAGCTGTGCGGTTACTGTATTCACAGAATTTGCCAGGGCATGCTTTAGTGTAAACATGTTTCCTGAGTATCTGCCATCAGAATTTTTTGGACACCATGGCTCAGGATTTCCGTGTTTCCCTGCTTCTATGCAGTATTGACTATCTGGTAATTGATCACAAGGAGACATGCGTAACTGATCGATTGCGGCGGCGTACACAAAAGGCTTAAAAGTTGATCCTGCCTGCCGCGCCCCCTGTATCACATTGTCATACTGAAAATGCTTGTAATTCAATCCTCCCACCCATGCCTTTACATGACCTGTTTGTGGCTCCATAGACATCATGGCCGATCTGAGAAAGGTCTTGTAATAACGAATCGAATCTAAAGGCGTCATTACAGTGTCTTTTTCCTGGGTATCACTTTTCCAGTCGAATACAGTCATTTCAGTTTTTTCATTGAATGAAGCTCTGATCTCCTTTTCTGATTTATCTGCGGCTCTCATCTTTCTCCAGCGATCCGAATTCTTCATGGCACGTTCCATAATCCGGTTTATTTCTTCCCTTTCAAGATCTAAAAATGGTGCTGTTGGGTTCCTGTCTGGGGTGTTTTGATGAAAAAATTCTGCCTGGAGACGTTTCATGTGTTCCGTAACCGCTTCTTCCGCATTTTTTTGCATTCTGGAATCTATGGTTGTGTATACCTTAAGTCCGTCCAGATAAATATTCCAGGTATCCCGATCCCCATCTTCCGTCACAGGTTTAGGGTTCTTTTTTATCCAGTCGTTCAAATACCCCTGAAGGTACATTCTGAAATACGTAGCCAGCCCTTCCCGATGCGACTCCGGACTAAAATTGATGTCCATTTTTGTCTTCTGAAGCGAGTCTTTTTCTTCTTCGTTGATGAAGTCGTACTTCTCCATTTGAGCGAGTACTGTATTTCGGCGATCCAGGACTAATTTTTCCCGTCTGATAGGGTTATACAAGGAGGAGTTTTTAAGCATCCCTACTAAAACAGCTGACTCCTCAATTTTAAGATCCCTTGGTTCCTTGCCGAAATAGATGCGGGAAGCAGAGCGTATGCCGTCTGCATTATAGCCAAAATCGTATATGTTCATATACATGGCAATGATCTCCTGTTTGGTATAACTGCGCTCCAAACGGGTTGCGATCACCCATTCCTTGATCTTTTGAGTAACAGCCTGAAACAAATTCTTAGAACGAACTCCTACAAATAGTTGCCTGGCCAATTGTTGGGAGATTGTACTGGCACCCCCACGCTGACCTAAAAAGGCAATAGCCCTTAGAAATCCAATGCCATCTATCCCGGAATGATCGTAATAACGAGCATCTTCCGTGGCTACCAGTGCATCAACTAAATTTTGAGGGAGTTCTTTGTAATCTACTGGGGTGCGGTTGTCATCCAGATAGTACTTCCCCAGAGTAACCCCATCTGATGAGATGATCTCTGTGGCTAGATTTGTTTTGGGATTCTCGAGCCGTTCAAAGGTGGGCATCTCTCCAAAAGCACCCCAGGATGCTAAAAGAAATACTGCTAAAACAGAAAGGACACCTGAAAAGAATAGTATCCAAAACCATTTAATATAGGAATAAAATGAGGTGTTCGAGGGTTTTTTGCGGGCGCTTGCCATTCGTTTTATTTCTTTTCAATTTCCACTCCGATATCTGTAATGCCAGGTAATTCGACAATCCCATCAACAGAGCCATTTTTTCTCATTGCATGTTCAATGCGCATAATATATACGCCTTTAACGGGAAAATTGATGTTTTCCTTATACCATAATTTATTTTCTTTGATACTTCCAACTCCTTTTCCCAGCCAACTTCCATCTGCATTGGCCATGGCGTATTCTAATGTATCGATGTAAGTGGTCCCATCCGGGTATTCCAGTTCTGTAATCAGAAACAAATTACTGTATGGATAGGTATTGTCATTTCTGACATTGATAAACATTTCATAGTCCTGGTTTTCTTCCAGATCTGAGATCTTGAATTCTTTAATCATGTTTCTGTCCCAGCTTCCATTTTTCAGAGCCTGAAATTCGGAATACACTGGTCCTTTCCCACATCCATAAATCAGGAGGCCAGCGACAACCATTAACAAATAAGATCTAGGCATTCTTGTTAGAGGGTTTTAGTGGCTTTCTTCTTTTTTTGTTTTTCTTTCTTCTGTTGTTGTTCTTAGGACGATCAAATCTGGTAAGACTATCCTGGCCCACCGTATTTTCAAAAAGAGTTGGCTCTTCCTCAAGATTATTCGCGGCATACATCTCCAGGCTTGCCACCTTCTCTTTTTGTTTGTTCTTTAACAAGATCTCATGTACCTGTTCCTTGGTTAGCGTGTGCCAATTGGCAGGGTCTTCTTTATAGGAAAACCAGAGTAATCCTTTGAAGATGTCTGTTTTTTGACAAAAGGCCATTCCCTTTTCAGTAAACAGTTTGCTGTCTTGGGCCGGGAAGTCCTTTAAGACATCGAGGTACATGTCTAATTCATAATTTAGACAGCATTTAAGTTTTCCGCATTGGCCGGCCAGCTTTTGAGGATTCAGAGATAATTGCTGATACCTGGCTGCCGAAGTACTTACGGATCGGAAATCGGTGAGCCATGTAGAACAACAGAGTTCTCTTCCACAGGAACCAATTCCTCCCAATCGTTGAGCTTCCTGCCTATATCCTATTTGACGC
>NZ_JBATLB010000135.1:0-14941 GCF_049669965.1 Muriicola sp.
GCATCAAATAAGTACAATTCTCTGGCTATGGTCCCGGATCCGGTGGTCTGTATCCCCAAAGAATTTCTCATGGCAGATTCTACCCCAACTACCAGGTTGTTGAGCTGATTTTGGGAAGCGTCTGTTAATACCCCTGCCAGACTTGGTCTGTTAGGGTCTACCTGTTCATCGAAGGAACAGGAGGTAATAAAAGCCCCAAAGAATACCATGAGTGCTAATACACCTGTTATTTTATATGTATGTATAATTTTCATTGCTATTTTTTTAGAAGTTAACATTTAGATGAAAATAAAACTGCTTGGTACTTGGGAAGGGAGTTACCTCAATTCCTGAAGACAAGCCGGCTCCTCCATTGGTGGAAGTCTCCGGATCATAGCTACTGTAGTCCGTAATGGTAAATATATTTCTACCAGAAAGTCCCAGTTTTACTCCGGTAACTGATTCGCCAAAAAACGCGAGTGCACTGGCTGGCAATCTGTAGTATACGGCTGCTTCTCTAAGTCTTAGGTATCCGGCCGGTTCTATAAATCGCACTGCGGCAATGGGTTGTCCATTTCGTTCAATCCCGGCTGGTGTATCCAGGTCAGGAGTGGTTCCTCCTAAATCAGTAAGTAATCTCGAAAGGTTCAGGTTTTCACCTCCTTTTTTCCACTGAAATAGAAAGGAAACATCAAACTGTTTGGCAATGGTAAAATTGTTATTGAAACCCATTTGAAAATCTGGTTCCACGTTCCCTATCTGTGTTGGAACCCCATTGATATTTCCTACTAATTGGGTAACAGGTTTTCCTTCCTCAATATAAAAGGTTCCCAGACCAAGGCCAAATCCGGCTCCTGGTTGTGGAAATGCAGGAACATCCAATCTGGTAACCTCTGACCTGTTGAACCAGAAATTCACATTAGACGACCATATAAAGTTTTCATCCTGCACTGGATTTACGGTAACACCTACTTCAAGACCGTAGTTTTTAAGGTCGGCCAGGTTGGTGGTCTCCGATCCAAAACCTGAAGAGGCTGGTAATGCCCTGCTTAATAGGAGATCGCTCACGGTTCTGTTGTAATACGATACTTCCAGATTTACCTTGTCTGCGAGTCCTGCATCAAAACCAACTTCAAATTCTGCCGAAGTTTCTGGTTCAATGTTCGGATCTCCTTTTAAGGCACTTATGGAAGATCCTCCTATGCCTCCAACCGAAACCTGGTTTAAGCCTGTAAAGGCCGAACCAAAGGCACCGGAAGAACCTGTTTCCCCATAGGCAGCTCTTAATTTGAGCCTTTTAACAAAGCCGTCTCCATCGCCCCAAAAATCGAAGTTATGTAAGTTAGCGGCTAAAGAGGCTTTTGGGAAACCATAGTATTTATTAGGGTCTCCATTGAGGGTAGATTTATCAAAACGATACCCTAATGTACCAATCAACCTGTCCATATAATTCCCTTCTACCTGGGCAAAATATCCAAATTCTTTTACGGTAGAGGTGTTCTGTGTGATAGCCTGGGCAGAACCCTGTGTTAAATTGGTCTGATCAGGAATCAGCTGAGTTGCCTGATTAAAAATCAGATCGGCCTGCTGTTCCAGATAAGAGATACCCGCCTGTGAGGTAAGAGCAAGATCGCCCCCCATGGCATTGTGGTTCCATACCGCTATCCCCTGATAATTGAAGTTGGTAAAGTTGTTCTTTCCTACCCCAATAAAACCATTTTGGTTTCCTCTCTGGGCCTGATGTGTTTCAGGCACATAGACAAAAGTTTCATTGGCAAGAAAATCTGCTCCTCCATTAAATATTAACTTCACAGCATCATCGCCAGTATTTAAAATATTGGTCGTTAATTTAATCCCCTGAATAAAGCGATTATTTCTATCCTCATTCTTCGCAAGATCCCTTACAAAAATAGGGTTCCCGGAATAGTTAGGGTTATCAGGATACGCCCCTGTTTCGTCCGGGAACAAATTGATCCACGGCCTGGTAAAGGCTAGCGTATAGCCATAACTCAATCCACCCTCGTTTTCATTTCCGGTAAAACTCCTGCTCGAACTACTGCGAACAAAATTAGAGGATGCCGAAAAGCTAAAGGTATTGGAGATGGTATGATCTATATTTGCCCTGAGCGAAAATCGATTAAAGCCGGTATTTTTGATGATTCCTTCTTCATCTCGGTAAGAGGCACCCACAAAGAATTTTGTTTTTTCGCCTCCTCCGCTCGCGCTGATACGGGTATCAGTGATCAGTCCGGTTTCACCATAGATCTCATCCTCATAGTCTATAAGACCTCCATTGGCAATAGCCTGATTGTAGAGTGTTACTTCTGCGGCGCCAAAGGTGTCTTCCACACTTTGAGCCGTCCATGGGCGCAGGCCCAGTTTGTTTATGATGGTGTTGAAACCGGTATCCTGGCTAAATTTGATCTCGGTCTTACCCTGACTTCCTCTTTTGGTGGTGATGATCACAACCCCGGCATTTGCCCGTGTACCGTAAATGGCCGCCGCAGAGGCTCCTTTAAGGACCTCAATGTTCTGGATGTCGTTAGGATCCAAATCCGCAATACGGTTGGAAGAGTTCTCCTCGTTCCCCCTGTTAGCTCCGGATGCAAAACGCAAGCCTGATGGGATCTCGGCGTTATTCACATACACTCCATCCACAATATAAAGTGGCTGGTTATTTCCATTGATGGAGGAAATACCACGTAAACGAAGTGCAAATCCACCTCCGGGTGCTCCTGAGGAAGACGTAATGTTTACCCCGGTTAACTTCCCATAAAGGGCTCCATCAAGGGTTGTTTGTGCCGTAGTTCCTACAAGTTGCTCATTGGAGACCGTGGCAACCGCATTGGCTAGGTTACTCCTTTTAATGGAGGTCCCTAAACCAGTTACAACTACCTCATCAAGGCCTGTGGCAGATTCACCAATGGTAACGTTTAAGGTTGTGGGTCCTTCTACCATCACCTCTTTGGTTTCATACCCGAGGGATGAAAAAACAAGTGTTGCAGGAAAACTGTTAACACTGATCGAATAATTTCCGTCAAAGTCGGATATGGCCCCCTTGGAGGTGCCTTTGACCACGACGTTTACCCCCGCAAGAGGGCCTCCATAACTGGAATCCGTAATATTCCCGCTGACTGTCCCCTGCGAAAACGCCAAAATAGGCAACGCCAGGAGCAACCACAAGAATGATTTTCCAAGTAATTTTTGTTTCATGTTTGTAAGTTTTGAATTAGCAATAGTGTATTCCAAGGTAATGAAGAATTCATAAAGTCTGGGTTAATTCAACTATTTTCTTTGAATAAACCCTTTAAATTATTCTTTAAAATAACCCCAGATATTATGGGTTCAACGCATTACTTCTTACATTTGCCGCAGCTAAAATTCAGATTATCAATGTATAGAAGTCATACCTGCGGAGAGTTGCGGACCCCCGATATTGGAACCCGAGTGATCTTAAGTGGATGGGTACAAAAAGTACGCGATAAGGGCTTTGTGGTCTGGGTAGATCTAAGAGACCGATATGGGATCACACAATTGGTCTTCGACGAGCAACGAACCACCGCTACCCTACTCGCCGAAGCCAGGAAACTGGGCAGGGAATTTGTAATTCAGGTGCATGGGGAGGTCATAGAAAGGACTTCAAAAAACCCACAACTGTCTACAGGAGACATTGAGATCCTCGTCTCGGAAATAAAGATACTTAACCCCGCCTTGCTTCCTCCTTTTACCATTGAAGATGATACCGATGGTGGCACAGACCTGCGAATGAAGTATCGCTATCTGGATATCCGGAGAAATCCGATAAAAAACAATCTGATTTTTCGCAGTAAGGTGGCGATGGAAGTTCGGAAATATCTTTCTGAACAAGGATTTATTGAGGTGGAAACACCTTATCTGATTAAATCTACCCCGGAAGGAGCACGCGATTTTGTTGTTCCGAGTCGCATGAATCAGGGGCAATTTTACGCCTTGCCACAGTCGCCACAGACCTTTAAGCAATTGTTGATGGTTGGCGGGCTGGATAAGTACTTCCAGATCGTAAAATGTTTCAGAGATGAGGACCTAAGAGCAGACAGACAACCCGAGTTTACCCAAATAGATTGCGAAATGGCCTTTGTGGAACAGGAAGATGTGCTCAATGCTTTTGAGGGTCTTACCAGACATCTTTTAAAAGAGATCCGTGGCATTGAGGTGGAAAAATTTCCGCGTATGACGTACGATGAGGCTATGAAGACCTATGGGAATGATAAGCCGGATATTCGTTTCGAAATGCGGTTTGGTGAATTAAATGACGTTTCACAACACAGGGATTTTCAAATTTTTAATGCGGCCGAACTCGTAGTAGGCATTGCCGTCCCGGGAGGTGCATCTTTAACAAGAAAAGAAATAGACCACCTAACAGACTGGTTAAGGAGACCCCAAATTGGCGCCAAAGGCATGGTCTATGTGCGCTGTAATGAAGATGGAAGTTATAAATCTTCCGTGGATAAATTCTACGACCAGGAAGATCTTAAAAAATGGGCTGAAGCAACAAACGCACAAACAGGAGATCTTATTTGTGTGCTCTCTGGCGACACCATGAGTACCCGGACGCAATTAAGTGCTTTGAGAATGGAAATGGCAGAACGCCTCGGATTGCGAAATCCTTTAGTGTTTGCGCCACTTTGGGTCATAGACTTCCCGCTTTTGGAAAAAGATGAGGAGACCGGGGACTATCATGCCATGCATCACCCGTTCACATCGCCAAAACCAGGGCAATTGGAATTACTCGATACGGATCCTGATGCGGTGAGAGCCAATGCCTACGACCTTGTCTTAAACGGCAATGAGATAGGTGGTGGTTCCATACGGATACACGATAAAAAAATGCAAAGTACTATGTTCCGGCATCTTGGTTTTACCGAAGAGGAAGCTCGTGCTCAATTTGGATTTTTGATGGACGCATTTCAATACGGAGCACCACCCCACGGCGGAATAGCTTTTGGGCTAGACAGGCTGGTAGCCATCCTGGGAGGACAGGAAACTATACGAGACTTTATTGCCTTCCCCAAGAATAACAGTGGCAGGGATGTAATGATCGATGCTCCTGCACCTATAGATAAAGCCCAGTTAAAGGAGTTAAACCTTCGATTGGAAAACAATGAGGGCTAATTTCAGCGTTTTTGTTCTATAAAACAGAAATGTAAGGATTCTAAAAGAGTGTTTACTATGTCATACCTTTATGTTATAACTATATAATGCTCAAACAGATCAACATACTGTTCGCTCGATTTTTTCGCTGGCGGTATAAGCATATCTCCAACAAAACATTTATTCATATCATGAGCGTTGCAGTTGGTTTTTTAGCCGGGCTAGCAGCAGTCACACTTAAGAATACCACTTATTACATTGAGAGCTTAGTTGATAAGGGGATCGTTTTTTCAAGTACACAGCTTTATTTTGTGAGTCCCATTATTGGTTTAACCCTGGTGTACCTCTATGTAAAATACTTTCATAAAGAAAAGCTAGAACACGCTATCTCATCTATTCTTTTGGCAATGTCCAAAAAGAAAGGGATCATTAGCATGAAGAAAATACTTACCCCACTGATCACCGCCCCATTAACCGTAGGCTTTGGGGGTTCGGTAGGACTCTTGGGTCCGGCAGTTGCCTCTGGCGCCGCTATTAGTTCTAATTTATCTAGATTCCTCCATATTAATGCCAAAACGCGTTCCCTGCTAATTGCCTGCGCTTCTGCGGGTGCCATTGCCTCGGTCTTTCAATCTCCTATTGCCGCCATCATCTTTGCAGTGGAGGTCTTTAGTCTGGATCTGACCATGCTTTCTTTATTACCCCTATTATTTGCATCTATTTCTGGCGTTCTGACATCCTACTTCTTTCTGGGTGATGAAACATTGTTCAATTTTAACGTAACCGAGAGGTTTGAAATCAGGGACACTTTGTTCTATATAGTTTTGGGGGTAGGTACGGCATTTTCATCTATCTATTTTACAAGAATGTATTTTGGGATACTCCATTTTTTTAAACGTTTTAAAAGTCCCAAATACAAGCTACTGGTTGGCGGGTTGGCCATTGGCACCATGCTTTATTTTATTCCACCTCTTTACGGGGAAGGGTTTGGATATATCAACCATCTCCTGCATGGGGATTCATTAATGGCATTGGGGAAAACACCCTTTGATGCCTATACATCCAATATTTGGGTAGTTATTGCCCTGCTTTTTGGGATTACCATTTTTAAAGCGGTTGCCATGACCACTACGTTTGCTGCAGGGGGTGCCGGGGGTATCTTTATCCCTACCATGGTGATGGGGAGTACCCTGGGAAACGTTGTGGCCAAAGTGATCAACAACATTGGAATGGGTTTTTCAGTGAGCGAGAGCAATTTTACGCTTATTGGTATGGCCGGACTAATTGCAGGGGTGCTGCATGCACCCTTAACCGCAATCTTCCTGATTGCTGAGATCACAGGTGGTTATGAACTTTTTGTGCCTCTGATGATCACCTCAGCTATTTCTTTTTTAATCACTAAAAATACCCTGGACCACTCCATTTATACGCGTGAATTGGCCAAAGAAGGTGCACTGATCACCCATGATAAGGATAAAACCGTACTAACACTTATGCAACTAGATGATGTGATTGAAAAGGATTTTAAGCCTGTTTATCAGCACATGACACTGGGGGAAATGCTTCATAACTGTGTAGCCAAGTCTACCAGAAATATATTTCCGGTGGTGAATTCAAAAGATGTTCTGGTGGGCATTGTATTGTTAGATGATGTGCGCGATTTTATGTTCGATACCACCCTTTACGATAAACTCCTGGTGGAAACCATCATGCACAACGCTCCGGAACATATTTTTTATGAAACAGATGCTATGGAAGTGGTAATGCAGAAATTTCAGGACAGTAGCGCCTGGAACCTGCCGGTCATTAAAGACGGTAAGTACTACGGATTTGTTTCAAAATCTAAATTACTTACGGCGTACAGACGCAAATTGATAAATTTTACAAAATAGCATGATCCTGACACATAAATATACGATCACCCTTATTGTACTATCTTCCATAATTACAATTATCTATGGATTTACGGTCATAGAAGAAAATCCACCACTGGGTAACAAATGTATCGGTTTTGGTACCGTAGGCTTGTTTTTGATAGCGATGCCTCTTTTCTTATTTAAAGAGAGCAAAGGGAAAAAGATGAAAGACTATATGCTTACCGAAGAGAACATCAAAAAAATGCGCAATACCGAAGAAAAAAAGTCAAAAAAACGATAATTCCAGTCCAAAATAATGGATAATCCATAAGGGCTTTTGCCCAAAAATCCATATTTTAGTATTACACCTAATAATTAATAATTTTTTCATGACTGGAACAGTAAAATTTTTTAATGAATCCAAGGGTTATGGGTTCATTACTAACGATGACACCGGAAAGGACATCTTTGTTCATGCCACTGCCCTGAATGGGGTAGAATTGAACGAAGGAGACAAAGTAGAATACGAAGAAGAAGAGGGTAGAAAGGGAGTGGTTGCCGCCAAAGTACAGGTGATCAGCTAATATATTTTATTTTGATTGAAGACCGAACGCCTGTTAAATACAGGCGTTTTTTTGTGCCATAGGCCCTCCTAATTCAAATTGCGCCTTTGGATAAAAAATTGTTTTAAGAGACTATTAGCTTCCTTTTCCAGTATCCCAGAGACTACGGTTGTTTTTGGATGTAAATTTCCTCCAGTAGCAACAAATCCCCGTTGAGGATCTGAAGCTCCGTATACTATTCTCGGAATCTGGCTCCAGTACAACGCTCCCGCGCACATTTGGCAGGGTTCCAGGGTTACATAAAGGGTGCAATCATACAGATACTTACCTCCTAAAAAATTAGAGGCTGCCGTAATGGCCAGCATTTCCGCGTGAGCCGTTACATCACTTAATTTTTCGGTTTGATTATGTGCCCTTGCAATGATCCTGCCCTGAACTACAACCACAGCACCAATTGGCACCTCTCCATTTTCAAAAGCAATTTCTGCTTCCTGCAGTGCTTTTTTCATAAAGTAAGAATCATCCAAGAGTAAATCCATGCTGCCAAAAATACAATTTTCATGGAAGTATCTACTCGCATCAAAAATGAATTAATGTACCTTTGTCCCTTTCCATGAAACTCTTAAACAGCATACAACAACCTTCGGATCTACGCCTGCTTCCTCGCGAGGATTTACCGCTGTTATCAAAAGAATTGAGAGAATTTATCATTGATATAGTCTCTGCGAAAGAAGGTCACCTGGGTGCTAGTTTAGGAGTTGTAGAACTCACCATTGCCCTGCACTACGTTTTTAATACCCCCCATGACAAATTGATCTGGGATGTGGGCCATCAGGCCTATGGGCATAAAATACTAACCGGCAGAAGGCAACTCTTTGATACAAACCGGCAATTAGGTGGCCTGAGTGGCTTTCCGAAAAGGGAAGAAAGTGAATTTGATGCCTTTGGTACCGGGCATAGTTCTACCTCCATTTCCGCCATTATGGGGATGGCACTTGCGGCAAAACTTAAAGGAGATACAGAGCGGGAGCATATTGCGGTAATAGGAGACGCTTCCATAGCAAGCGGTATGGCCTTTGAAGGACTGAACCATGCCGGAGTTACAGATGCGAATATACTGATCATCCTTAATGACAACGCCATAGGTATAGACCCCAGTGTTGGGGCCCTTAAAAAATATCTTACCAACGTAAAAAAAGGCACCGCAAAGGAGGAGAATATCTTTGA
Organism: Muriicola sp.; assembly: GCF_049669965.1. Classification (NCBI taxonomy): domain Bacteria; kingdom Pseudomonadati; phylum Bacteroidota; class Flavobacteriia; order Flavobacteriales; family Flavobacteriaceae; genus Muriicola; species Muriicola sp. The sequence goes on from NZ_JBATLB010000135.1 coordinate 8,756, forward strand.
ATGTCTCAATTTCGAATATTCCGGGCCTGTAGACGGTCATGATATGAACGCGGTATTAAATGCGCTGCAACAAATGAAGGAGTTGCGTGGACCTCGCCTTCTTCATCTTATTACTACCAAGGGTAAAGGCCTGTTAAAAGCCGAAGAGAATCAGATCACTTATCACGCGCCGGGAAAATTCAATAAGGTAACCGGGGAACTGGTGGCTGCAACTAATGAAGGCTTACCTCCAAAATATCAGGACGTTTTTGGTCATACCCTGGTAGAATTGGCCCGTGAAAATCAAAAGATCATCGGTATAACCCCGGCGATGCCTACCGGTAGTTCGCTAAAATTTATGATGGAAATTTTTCCAGACAGGGCCTTTGATGTAGGTATAGCCGAACAGCACGCTGTAACTATGGCGGCTGGTTTGGCTGTAGAAGGGATGATCCCTTTTTGCAATATTTACTCTACCTTTTTGCAACGAGCATATGACCAGTTGATCCATGATGTGGCTCTCCAAAATTTGCCGGTTATTTTTTGCCTGGACCGGGCAGGTCTTGTGGGTCAGGATGGCGCCACACATCATGGGGTTTATGATATCTCCTTTTTGCGTTGCATTCCAAATATGGTCATTTTTGCACCCATGAATGAGGCTGAATTGCGAAATATCATGTATACCGCTCAAAACGGAATAGACCACCCTCTTGCTATTCGATATCCAAGAGGAAGGGGGGTCATTCCTTCCTGGCGTACGCCATTTGAAACAATCTCTGTGGGCACTTCGAGAATGCTTGCAGAAGGTTCTTCCATTGCCGTACTGTCCCTTGGCCATATTGGAAACAAGGTGGTTGAGATTTTGGAAGGTCTTCAGCATCCTGCTGCCATCGGACATTTCGATATGCGCTTTGCCAAACCTTTGGATCTAGAACAACTCCATCGTATTTTTAATAAATACAAGATCATCGTTACGCTCGAAGATGGGTGTATCATAGGAGGTTTTGGAAGTGCCGTTCTAGAGTTTGCCAACACGCATGAGTACAAGAATAAAATAAAATGCCTGGGACTGCCAGATGTTTTTATTGAACATGGTACCGTAGAGGAACTTCAATCTATAGGGCACATAGACGAAGCATCAATTACCAATTGTTTAACCAAATTCCTTGATGAGGTTTCTTAGGCTTACTATTTTTATACTGATCTGCCTGGGCCCGTATTTTCAACTAACTGCCCAAGACACTATCATTCCTCCCCAGGAACCAGATACCACAATTATTGACACAGTGGTTATCCGGGCCCCACAAGATAAGATTCGATATATCCCCAGAAGTGTTAACCTAACTAACCCGGTGATCTCATTTAAAAAAACACAGGCACGTACCAAAAGGTTTAACCGCTTTAAAATCCCTTCCTTTTGGGAAGTAGGTAACAATCTGGGATTAAACCTCAGCGAAGTGGCCTTTGTAAACTGGAATGCAGGGGGAGACAATGCCTTTTCGGCTCTGGCCAATGCCAAATTTGTACGGAACTACAAATTCCGCTATATTCAATGGGATAATGATCTGGTACTTCGCTATGGAGTCAATGTTCAGGAAGGGCAAAAACTACGCAAAACGGAAGATGCCATTCGTTTTTCATCTAGTTTTGGATATCGAAGGGATACCTTAACAAGCTGGTATTATTCGGCCAAAGTGAAATTCAACACTCAGTTCTCCAATGGGTATAGATACCCGGATCGTTCTACGCCCATCTCAAGGTTCATGGCGCCTGGCTATCTTTTTGTAGGAGCCGGTATCTCCTATATCCCGGAAGGAAAGAATTTTAATTTATATATTTCTCCTCTTACCCAAAAAGCCACTTTTGTATTAGATCAAAACCTTGCCAATGATGGTGCCTTTGGGGTGCGGAAAGCCGTTCGTGACACAACTGGCACCATTCTCATTGAAGGGGAACGCAAATTCATAGAAGTAGGGATCTCAGTAACCAATGAGTGGGAAACCCCTGTTTGGGAAAACGTATCTCTGGATCATCGGATCAGTTTGTATTCGGACTATCTCCGGTCCTTTGGAAATATTGATATAGACTGGGAACTCAATTTTGAATTTACAGTAAATGATTTTATTAAAGCCAATTTTGGCACCCAGATCATCTATGATGATGATATACGCTTCAATGTGATTACTGATGATACTACAGGCGCTATTATTGATCCGGGTGTGCCGAGGATACAATTTAGACAATTACTGGCCATTGGTCTGAGTTATAGTTTTTAGAGTTGTTTCCCTGAGATCTTATTGTGGATATGAACGGCAGCACTGTCTGAAAGACTAGCCACATAACAGCAACAATTCAACAAAACGGTATAAAGTGAGCCGGAAATATCCTGGTATTTTGGTGGTAGTGTTGTCATCAAAAGCTGGTCATAGTTGTTCGCAAATCCCCTTTTGCTTTTGACCAAGGCTGTTGAGTACGCCCCCAGGATATCGGCAATTATACGATATCCGGCTATTTCCTTTTCAATGACCTCCTGTGATCTGTAGATCTTTTCGGCGCTCAAACTCAGGATATCCTGGATCTGAGCCTTATACTTACTTTTATCGAGTAATGAAGTGCTGAAATTTCCTTCCAGAATTTCCGATTCATGCTTAATAAAGGTATCTGTGGCATCGGTGATAAGTGTATTGATGGCAAGTGCCCGCAAATAACTCAGGCGGTCTTCCATGTGTACCAATTGGTGATACTTTCTGGTGTCTATACTGTCTTTGACAAGTTTTATCAGATATTCCAGGGCAAAATCTTCTGAGATCAATCCCAGATTTATCCCATCCTCAAAGTCGATTATCGTATAACAAATATCATCGGCAGCTTCTACCAGGAAGGTTAAGGGATGCCTGGAAAAACTGCCGTCAGACGCCCGTCTTTCAAGGCTCAGCTCGGTGGCTATCGCTGTAAAAAACGAAGTATTGGCCTGAAAACACGCGTATTTCTTATCCGCAATATGCTTTGTTGGTTTCACGGGAAGGGATTCTTTAGGATATTTCAGAAACGCACCCAGGGTAGCATAGCTAAGCCTGAGTCCTCCTTCAACCCCTTCGCGAGATTCTGTAAGTATTTTAAAGCCATTGGCATTCCCTTCAAAATCTATTAGATCCTGGTATTCTTTAGCGGTGAGTTGATTTTTATATTCCAATCCCGGACCACTTTTAAAAAATTCGCCTATAGCCTTTTCCCCGCTATGCCCAAAAGGTGGATTTCCAATATCGTGCGCCAAAGAGGCGGCGGCGACGATCGCTCCAAAATCATTGAACTGATACCCGTGTGTTTCATGAAGATGTGGGTATTTGGCAAGTAGTTTTTTTCCGGCAATACGGCCTAAACTCCTCCCCACGACAGACACTTCCAGACTATGGGTAAGACGTGTATGTACAAAGTCGGTTTTAGAAAGTGGGATCACCTGCGTCTTATCTTGCAGGCTTCTAAAAGCAGAGGAAAAAATTACACGATCGTAGTCTACCTCAAACCCCAGCCGGGTTTCGTCCTGCTCTTTTCTGATCCTTTTGTGTGTATCCCCAAAACGTTGTAAAGACAACAGTTCTTCCCAGTTCATAGTGCGTATTTCCCCGCAAGATACCACTTTTCAAAAACGAAAAAAGAAAGGTCTTTCGCACAACTTAACATTGGGTTAATGTGCTAACCTTAAGATAACCTTTAAAAAATAAAGGTTTAACCTGTGAATAACATCCCCTTTACAAGTTCCTGCGTTCTTTGCACCGTGATTATGAAAAAAAAATCAATGAGATATTTTTATATAGCGTTCTTTCTTTTCCTTTCTGGTAGTATTTTTTCTCAAACAACAGGCAGTATTGTTGGAAAACTAACGGACAAGGAAATGAATAACGAGCCATTGGCGTTTGCCAATGTCATTTTAAAAGGAACCACCAAAGGAACAACCAGCGATTTTGATGGTTTATTTGAGATCAACAATCTGGAACCTGGATCTTATACCGTAGTTTTTACTTTTCTAGGATATGAAACCCTTGAAGTTCCTGACGTAGTGGTGGTAGCAGGGAAGGTCACAGAGGTAAACACTGCGCTGGGTGCTGGCAGTGTATCGCTGAATGAAGTTGTACTGATCACCACAGCAGCTAGAGATTCAGAAATTGCATTGTTGTTAGATCAAAAGAAGGCCATTGAAATAAAGGAAGCCATCAGTGCAGAAGCCCTTACAAGAAAAGGGATAGACGATGCCGCGGCCGCTGTAGCCCAAATAGCTGGAATTTCAAAGCAGCAAGGTTCCAGCAATGTTTATGTTAGGGGCTTGGGCGATCGGTATCAGAATACTACCATGAATGGCTTATCTCTCCCCTCCAATAATGTGAACAAGAAAAATATTGATCTGGATCTGTTCTCTTCCAGTATTATTGAAAACATTTCTGTAAGTAAGGCCTATACCCCGGCTTTTTATGGTGATTTTTCCGCAGGAAACGTAAATATAGATTCCAAAGAATACACAGGCGATGGGTATATGGCGGTTTCCCTCGGAAGTGGTGTCAATTCAAATGCAGCCGGCACTAACTTTGTTACCTCAGAAGGGACTAGTTTTTTCGGATTTTACAACCGCTATGACAACGACCCGTTTGCTATCATACTTTCTCATGGCGTGGACCCAGAGGCAGATTATGATCCTGTCAATATTTCAGGAGCCATTGAAGGTGGCTACTCCTTTAATTTAAATGAAGAATCCAGACTCAGCTTTTTTGGAATGGCCAGTTTTGGCAATGGCTATGAGTTCCTTGAAGGCCCGGCCCTGGATTTTACAAACGATATTAAAGTGCGATTCCCCCTGGTGAACGAATACACCTATAGCACAACTACTACGGCTATGGGTAATATTACTTACCGGATTAACAACGAGCATAAGATAAAGTATAGTTCCCTGTTTATAAATAGTGCTAAAGATGCAGTTGGTTACTACGGGATTGGAGGTAATGGTTTTAACCGGGATGGTTTTAGCAACAATGGTGATGGAGGTTATTTTCAGCTGAATGTGCAGTTTAACCAGGATATGATCTTTGTTAACCAATTGAACGGACAGCACAGCTTTGACAACGACTGGGGATTAGACTGGGGAATAGGATTTAATAAGGTATTCTCTGATGAACCAGACAGGAAGCGGATTTCGCTGGAGGATTATCAATTTGCCCTGGATAACGATCCTACAACCAACCCAATTTTTTATGATAACATAGCCTTTGACAATCAGCGTTTCTTTCAAAGCATTGAAGATGATGAATTGAGTAGCTATATCAATCTAAATAAAAAAGTATCAGAGAAAGTTACTCTTAATTTTGGATATAACGGAAGGCGCAAGGAACGAAGGTTCAACAACTGGAGATATGGGTATTTGATTGCTGATAAAAATGCAAATCCCGTAACAGACATCAATAATCTAAATGATTTTTTCGATGTGTCTAATATCAATATTCCTGAAGGAAGTGGACTTTGGGATCTATTTATAGTTCGAAATCCTCAGAATGTGGACATAGGCTTACAAAACAGGCCACAGCTTTACGAGAACACCTATAAAGGAAATCTTGATATTCATGCCGGATATGTGACGGCAGAATTACAATTAAGTGACAAATGGCTATTGATACCTGGTTTCAGGCTAGAATCCTATAAGCAGGCCATAGAATATGACGTAATTAACCCTGTACCAACAGATCCGGGCTTCAGGAACGCCTACGAAAATATCTTCTTACCAAGTCTTAACCTTCGCTATGCCCTCAATGAAGATACTAACCTGCGATTCTCCTTTAGTAAGACCGCCTCTTTTCCGGAATTCAAGGAAGCTGCCAACTTCGTTTACGAAGGTGTGGTACAACGGGTTGGAGGTAACCCGGATTTACTAGGTAAACCAGACGGAACCGGACCTATTTTTTCTGAGATCTACAACTATGACTTAAAATATGAGTTATTCCCAAGTCGTGGGGAGTTAGTATCCATTGCAGCATTTGCCAAAACCATTAACGATCCTGTAAACAGGGTAGTAGCCACCGACGCAACAGGGAACCAACGTTACTTCAGGACCGGAGACCAGGCTAAGGTATATGGCGTAGAAGTTGAGGTTCGTAAAAACATCCTAAAAGATAGTAAAGAGAATGCCATACTAACTGTAGGGGCTAATGCAGCCTATACCTATAC
>NZ_JBATLB010000136.1:0-9110 GCF_049669965.1 Muriicola sp.
TTAAAAAGGGATTGCAGGCTATGACGAGCATAAAATATCCAATGATATTTGGTTTAATTAAAAAGGTATAACTTGTTTCCAAAACTTCTCGCTGACTATGGGAGTACTCATAAATCATAAACAAAGCTCCAAATAAAAGCAGTCCACCTACACCGTATTTTAATATCAAAATACCGGGATCGTTATTCCAAAATTGTCTTAGAAAATAAATAATAAGGATGGCTAATAATGCTGTAATTCCAGATTTTAGATAGAGCTCTTTAGTGATACGAGCACATTTATCGATCATAATTTTTGGTCCTGTTTGTTGTAATCCTATCCAAAGACTATGTTCACTGCGCAACTCCGGTGCCCATTTTTTCTTTTCAATTTCAAAGGCATCCTCAAACAACATTCTATTCTCTAATTGTCTTTCTATGTCGAGGGAAATGTGATCCAGGACCTCTAGTTTTAGATCGATCTGAGTTAATCCCATTTTATTCAGATATCCCTTAATTTGATCTAATTGGTCTTGGTTCAATTCCATAGTGAATAAATTATTGAATGCTCCATTTGGGGTTCACCAATTGTTGCATACTTCTTATAAACTCTTCTAAATCAGCAAGGCGGTTTACCGTTTCCTTCTGGCCTTGTTCCGTCAACTTGTAATATTTGCGTATTCTATTATCCACTTTTGCCACTTCTACATCCAACAAACCTTCCGCTTCCAACTTATGGAGTGCCGGGTATAAGGCACCCTCAGTTATTTTTAATTCACCTTGTGTCAGTGTCTTTACCTTTTGTGTGATCTCATATCCATACATCTTTCCCTCCTCATCCAATAGTTTTAAGATAATGGTGTTTAAGCTTCCTTTGTATAATTTAGAATTACTCATTGATTTTAAAATGAATTTAAATATATACATAATATTCTTATGCATAAACTAATTAGGTATGATTTTTATTGATTTCAGTTTTTTATAGAGTCCCCTTTCCTTAATTTTGCAAAAAAATTGCCGAATGAGCACCTTTTATTCCCTTAAAGTATCTGCTGTCAGTGCCTTAACGCCCAGTTCAGTTGCTATCACTCTCGATATCCCCAACGATCTGAAAAAGGACTTTACCTTCGATGCGGGCCAACATCTTACCTTGAAACAAACTATCAACGGGCAAGAGATTCGCAGGGCCTATTCTATTTCCAGTGCCCCTTCTGATGCAAAAATGACCGTAGGCATTAAAAAAGTTGAAGGTGGTGCCTTTTCGGTTTGGGCCAATGAGGCCATTAAAGCCGGGGATTCCATCGAAGTAATGCCCCCAAAAGGACATTTTGTTTTTCGTCCGACAACTACCCCACAACAGATAGTCGCCTTTGCGGCAGGTAGCGGAATTACCCCCATTATGAGTATCGCCGGTAGCGTCCTGGAAAGTCATCCTGAGAATACATTTGTACTGGTGTACGGAAACCAGTCTCCCGAAGAAACCATGTATCACAGGGAGATACTAGACCTCAGCAATAAATATACTGATAGGTTTTTTGTACAATTCATGTACAGCAGGGCTCGTGAAGAGGACGCCCTGTTTGGGCGTATTGATGGGGCTACCGTAAATCTTATTTTGAAAAATAAGTTTAAAGATCGCTCTTTTGATCATTTTTATCTCTGCGGGCCGGAAGACATGATCAATACGGTAAAAGAGACACTACAGAAGAATGACATTGCCAAAGACAAAGTGCATTTTGAGCTCTTTACGACCTCACAGGAAGAAGAAGTCTCGCAAGCGGAAGGTCAGACCACTATGGAGGTAACCTTAGATGACGAGGTCTTTACATTTGTGATGGACAAAAAGAAATTGGTCCTCGATGCTGTGCTGAACGAAAATATTGATGCGCCTTACTCCTGTCAGGGAGGCGTTTGCAGTACTTGTATTGCGCGCGTTAAAGAGGGAAAAGCAGAAATGGTAAAAAATCAGATCCTCACCGACGGTGAAATTGAAGAAGGATTTATTCTTACTTGTCAGGCGCATCCATTAACGCCCACACTAAAAATAGACTACGACGACGTCTAAACCTCATCTTATTAGGCTCATTTCAACAAGGCGTCCAGCACTTTACAGGCATGCTCATAGCCTATTTTAAAGGCTTTTTCTATCCCGCTTTTTTCAAAAACGCCTATTTTCTCGAGGTCCATAGGCTCAAAAATAATATCGCAACTTCTGATCTTTTCCCGGTTAATGGCATAAACCATTAAACTGGTGGTACGCGATGCCAACTGGAAAGAGGACGTAATTTCTTTTTTGGTGATCGGCTTAATCACGGATACGTTACTGCCAATAATATAATCTGCTTTGCCTTTCAAAGGCTCTGAAGGAAAATTATTCATAATGCCGCCATCGGCATACATCACACTGTTGATCTCCACCGGACTAAATACCGGGGGTAAAGCTGCAGAGGCCAAGAGGGGGATAATCAGATCTCCCTTGTAAAAAACTTCTTCAACACCCTTCTCTAGATTGGTGGCAGTGACATACAATGGTTTATGTAAAGATTCGAAGGTGTTAAAAGGGATATAGGTATTAAAAATATCGAAATATCGATTTGTATCTACCAGTCCGGGTTTATTGATGGTAAGAAAATTGTATTTGAATAAAGGCGTCTCTTTAAAGAAAGCGATCATCTCTTCAATACTGCTATTCCCAGCGTATAATGCTCCTACCAATGCTCCTGCGCTACTGCCTGATACCATGGACGCTTCAATGCCATATTCTTTTAGGGCCTTGAGCATCCCGATATGCCCTATGCCACGCACTCCTCCTCCGGAAAGAACTAGTCCAATAGATTTAGATGTTAACTCTTCAAGTTTCATGGTTAATTGCTATTCAAAACTAGGCAATCTTTGTTTCTTGTATCTATAATCAAACCCCATTTTACAAACTACCCGGTCTTGGCAAGTAAAAATTGTTCTAAATGGCAGATCTCTATGAGTCAATCATCCTATTCTTACCGTATTTAAACCTATTTGATCAAGATACTTTTAATTCGATCCTGTCTTAAAGAAACTACCGGGTCGATTTTCAAAGAAAGTCGCATTAAAATTTTAATCCCTGAATTTCGTAATGAAATAAAATATCTGCGACCAAAGCTAAAAGAAGTTTTCGTTGTAATTTTAGTAAAATTTTGCAGGGAGAAGAACATATATGAAACAAAAGACCGCCATTTTAGTGTTTGCCAACTCGTCCAAGGTGGATGAACGATTAAAGGGTATCAGAAATGGCGCTATTTTATTTGAGGAACTTACCAGGAAGACCTTGGCGATGGTAAAGCGCACAGGGATCCCATTCTATCACTTTACTGAACAGGAACAAAATGGGGCGAGCTTCGCTGAACGCTTTGTTGGTTGCATCGAAAAAGTATTTGCTCTGGGTTATGAGCAGGTCATTACCCTGGGTAATGACAGTCCGAAAATTACCTTCAAAGACCTGAGCTTCACAGCCAAAGAGTTGTCCCCTAATACCATGGTTCTTGGGCCATCCTGGGATGGTGGCTTTTATCTTATGGGCATACACAGGGATCAGTTCAACAAAAATGAATTCCTTGCGCTTCCCTGGCAAACCCCACAACTCTTACAGGAATTAAGGACTAAATCCAACACAAAAATATTTAGCATTTTCTATTTAAAGACCTTAATGGATCTAGACACTTCTCAAGATCTTATTTTGTTTGCTAAAAGGTCGTTTAGGCTTTTTAGCGGAATTGTTAGACTTATTCAATCTGTATTGTTCAGCAAACTGCAGGTATTTTATCAATTACTACCAAATCCATCATCGATAGTTGTATCATTCTCATATAACAAAGGTTCCCCTTCACTACTTCTGATTTCACCTTCAGCTGACAATTGTTCTTTTCTTATCACTTAAATAATCAGCCGTTGCTAACGTTGGGCAATGTAAACTCTCATAAGAGGTAGCCTTTCACAGCACAGATCTTGAAAAGCAATGTTAATTCAGCTTCCTTTTTCCTGTGTGACATAGAAACCATCCGGGATCTGGGATATAAAAGGTTATGTAATTCTTTCTATATCAATTTTATTATCCATTAAACAACATATCATGACAAATAATTATTACGATCCTGCCGATTTGAGAAAATTTGGAAAGATCACTGAATGGAGTGAAGAATTAGGCACCAAATTCTTTGATTATTACAACGCAGTATTTCAGGAAGGCGCCTTATCTGCGAGGGAAAAATCGCTGATCGCTTTGGCAGTGGCTCATGTGGTAAAGTGTCCTTATTGCATTGACGCCTATACAAAAGACGGCCTCCAAAAAGGAATCACCAAAGAAGAAATGATGGAAGCCGTACATGCCGGTGCGGCCATTGAAAGCGGGGCTACACTGGTTCACGGAGTACAAATGATGAATAAATACAATAAATTAAGTATGTAAGAAAGGTATACTGCGCCTAGCTTACCATAAAATATTGAAAGAAAAGAAATGGCAACAAAATCGCTGAAAGCAAGACATGAAGAACTAGCGGAGAATCACAGGCAACTCGAAATTCTCAACGGAGGGTTATTTGAGCAGGGGGAGCTCCCATTTTTTAAAAACAAAATAGCCGAAATTGGCGAATTCCCTTTACGACCCAGAAAACTAGAAATACTTCAGATCAATGTTGGCTACATGTGCAATCAGGTATGTGAACACTGCCATGTAGATGCAGGCCCTGACAGAAAGGAGATTATGACCAGAGACACCATGGAACTATGCCTGGAGGTCATCAGAAATACAGGGGCTCATACCCTGGATCTGACCGGGGGAGCTCCGGAAATGAACCCTGATTTTCGCTGGTTTGTGGAAGAGGCTTCAAAAGCGGGCATACAAGATTTTATAGTTCGTTCTAACCTTACCATTATCAGGTCCAATAAAAAGTACCACGATCTTCCTGAATTCTTTAAAAAACACAATGTGCACGTGGTCTCCTCAATGCCCCACTATACCCGAGGAAAAACAGACAAACAACGGGGTGATGGGGTATTTGATAAATCCATTAAAGCGCTACAGGAGCTTAATGCCGTTGGATATGGCTTACCAGACAGCTCATTGAGACTAGATCTTGTATATAATCCATCCGGAGCCTATTTGCCGGGAGATCAAGCAGCTTTGGAACACGACTTTAAGAAAGCTTTGAAAGAGGATTTTGATATTCAGTTTCACAATCTTTTTGCCATAACTAATTTACCAATAGCACGTTTTCTGGATTACCTTATTGCTTCTGAGAACTACGAAGATTATATGGTTGCCCTGGTAGATGCCTATAATCCTTCGGCTGTACAAAATGTGATGTGTACCAATACTATCTCTGTAAGTTGGGACGGATGGTTATACGATTGTGATTTTAACCAAATGCTGGGGCTTAAAGTGGCCAGTAAGGTAAAACATATCAGCAATTACAATGAGGAGTTGCTTAATGACCGGGACATAGTCATATCACAGCATTGTTATGGATGTACTGCAGGTGCAGGAAGCAGTTGTCAAGGGGTGGTAACTTAAATTAACGCTCATTTATCTGAATAATTCATATCATAAAAAGCGTCATAAACCTATATTTTACCCTTTATCGAGGAATAAAACCGACCAAGTGGTCGGTTGAAAACGTGGAATGGGGTGCATTTCATCCAAGATTCAACCTCTTATCGATTTTTTAATAAGCTTCAACCTGTAATATTCATCAAACATGGGGTTCGGGGGTTCTTTGTTATAGACCACATGGTCACTTAACCATAACCCCAAATCTTATGGATCAGAATTTAAAACGCATGGCTACCATGCATCGGATGCAGGTCACAGGCCTGGAATTATTCTATAAAAATGGATTTTATAACACCAGTGTAGATGATATTTTAAAGGAGCTGTCGCTTTCTAAAGGAGCTTTTTATTACCATTTTCAATCTAAGGAAGACTTTTTTATCAGTATAATTCAGAACCTGATCGTTCGAAAGGTCTATAGTATGATGATTGAACCCATAGAAGGAAAGGAAGATCCGTTTAAAACCTTAGAACTATGTTTTGAAAATGCTATACGCACTGCTGAGCATAATGAACTAGACTATGGCTTTGTGCTTAGTAATTTTATGTCAGAATTTAATGGTAGAAACGAATTGATCTCTAAATACCTTAGAGACATCTATAAGGTATGGGAAGTGAATCTTGTAACTATACTGCAAAAAGGAAAGACAGATGGCTATGTTGCCCGTCATATAGACAGTGAAGGAGTAGCTACATTTTTAATCTCCTCGTATATGGGTGTTCGAATGTTGATGGTAGAAGGAAATAGCAAACAATTAAGCTATCAGTTCTTACAACAGCTAAGACATTACTTTAAAAGCCTTTCCCAACGAGAACTGGCATAAAAATAGCTTACCCGAGTAGCGACTCAATGGTATTTACCACATCTTGTGGGCGAATAGTATCCATTACGCGCTCATACCCTTTAGGAAATTTGTTTCCATAAACAGAAGTTGGAATCATTGGAAATTGAGTGCCGTTGGCAAGGATAGAGCGCTCAGGGCCTTGCCCAAAGGGGGTAAATCCGCCATAGGGATGTGTAATACCCCAAAGCGTTAGGGTGGGGACACCATACATGGCAGACAAATGACCGTTTCCGCTATCCATGGAAACCATCAGGTCCAGGTTTGAAATAAGGCACAACTCGTCTTCAAATTTGAATATCCCGGCGGTATTACTACAATTGGAATATTTGGATTCCAATATTGTCAGGGTTTCTTTTTCTTTTGCACCCCCACCGAATAATATTATTTTATACTTATTGGTATTTTCTAAATGAAGGAGAACTTCATTGAGTAGATCGAGAGGATACATTTTCCCGGAAAAGGCGGCAAAGCGGGCAATTCCAATTATCTTTTTTTCATTTTTCCCAACATATTGTTTTATAGTGGTTGAAGGTGGTTTACGTTGAAGAACATCTTTAGCGCTCAATTTTATGGGATATCCAAGCCTCCGAAATACATCGGCATATCGCTCATGCGTAGTTTTAAGGGGTTTTATTGTCTTATCCCTCCAGGCGGTCAGTAGTTTTTTTTCTTTTCTTCCCTTGTCTATTTGAAGAAAGGGTAGCCCTTTTCCGGATAAAAAGACTTTTAGAATCTTTGTTCGCAAGACATTATGCAGGTCAGCAACACCGGTAAATGGAATCTTTCTCAATTCCTTTGACAGGCGATAAAGTCCAAGGACCCCCTTGTGTTTGCCCTTTACATCAATGGTATAGACCTTTAGATTGGGAACATGTTTAAAAATTGGAGCAAAAAAAGGGCGGGTTAGGAGGGTTATTTGTAAATGCGGATTAGATCTGATAAGCGCAAGTATAACCGGGACGGTCATGGCTACATCTCCCATGGCCGAAAGGCGGATCACCAAAAGATGCTCATCCTTGTTTTTGACCACGGAGAATTGGGTTTAGCTCGTCATCATTATACATTTTCATCTGTTTATACACCTTCATGTATTTTTTGCCCTCGCTAATGTCTTTTAGAAGTTGATCGATTGCGATAGAAAGGTCTTTTTTCTGTTCTAACAAAACAGCCAGTTTCTTTGTACATGCTGTCCTATGGGTGTCCGAAGCGTCTGTTCTTTCCGCTTCTTCTCTCATATGATAAATCTTTAGCGCCAGAATTGACAGTCGGTCAATGGCCCAGGCGGGAGATTCTGTATTGATAGTTGCATTGGGATGCACCGTTACCTCGGCATATTTTTGAAGAAAATAACTGTCTATGTACTCTACCAGGTCTGTTCTTTCCTGGTTACTTGCGTCTATTTTACGCTTTAACTTCAAAGCCGCTACAGGTTCAATGTTGGGATCACGAATAATATCTTCGAAGTGCCATTGAACTGTATCGATCCAATTCTTTTTATAAAGAAGATGAGGAAGGTCGTTGTTAGGGTAGGGATTACTAAATTGCTGATCTACCCGGTTAACAATATGATATTTATGAATACTTTCCTCAAAAATATCGAAGGCTTCTTTACTAAACATAGGTTTAAGCTTTGTACAAAGGTATCCTTTATTTCAAAAGGATGTCTACTGCAAAAACTAAAAATGCTATAAAGACAGAGGTGTAGAGCGTTATTTCTTTAATATTTTTTCGCTTGATCATTTCCACATATTTCCCCAGAAAGACAGCGCCAGGAAAGAATGAAATCATTACAGGCAGATCTCCTGCCATTAAACTAAGGATAATTACCAACACGCTAACTCCAAAATAAATGGAGATCAATCGCAAATTAATGATCCTTCCAAGGCCCAACTTACCAGATTTTAGAAATACTGCAAAGGCCGTGATCACAATAAGAATGGTGTAGATAATGAGTTTTGTGTTCAATTTCCAATCGGATACCACTTCCCGTATATTTACTATGGGGAACTGGTAATGCAGTAAAAAGTAGTCCTCATTATTCGCTAAAATAAGTACCGAATAACTTAATAGCACAAAAACAAGTGTACTGACAACAGGAACGAGCCAGTTCTTTAAATTCTTAGGTTCATAGATATAGATGGCAATATAGACCAGGATCAGAAAAAGGATCGCCCAGTCATAAAAAATGCTGGAGACCAGCACCCACAGACTTGCATCCATGATCTTTAACTTAATGTATTTTAAGGATCTGAGGCTTAAAAGTCTCCGGCAGGCCAATAACAGGAAAAAACTACAGAGTATGGCATTATTATCGGCCACAGAACTGGGAAAAATAAGAATTAGTAGGATAAAATATAGGGCTACGTAAGAATTTGCGCTGGTGATTTGGTTTCTGTTAACTACAAAATTGATAACCAACACAGAAAACAAAAGGGAAAGTACTACAAATGATTGCCAGACAATAACAGCCGGTTCATTGGTGTTATTATCAACATAAAAGTATACGAACCAATAGAGGACAAATAAAAATCCAAGGAGTAAAACGTAATTAATTGGTTTTGTTTTGCCAAAAATGCCTGAAATCATCTCCGGATTTTATATTTTTGTATTCGTAAATATAACCAAGATGAACGCATTTTTTTACGGCATAGAAGATTTATTCGTGAATGGCTTATTCTGGCCATATGATTTTTTACGTTTTATGGA
>NZ_JBATLB010000137.1:0-2001 GCF_049669965.1 Muriicola sp.
GGCATATACTTCCTTACCTCAAGGGAAAGTCGCCCTTACACTACGTCCGCCTGCTGGAAGAATTAAAAGTCATATGCCCCGATAGCTCCTCTGTGCTTGCGATGGTAGACATGGCATTATTAGATCTGATGGCCAAGAAGATGGATCTACCCCTCTATCAATTTTTAGGTGGGTACAGAGACTCTATTCCCACCAGTATTACTGTTGGGATCATGTCTGTGGAAGAAACCCTGCGGTTGGCACAAGAATTTTCGGATAAAGGATTTACTATATTGAAGATAAAAGGAGGGGCCAACCTTGAGGAAGATATTGAAAAAATGCTTCGCTTAAGGGAGAAATTCCCCCAGCTTATTTTTCGTTTTGATGGAAACCAGGGATACACGGTAGAAGACTCAATCGCTTTTGTAAAGGCTACTAAAAAAGTGGAGATACAGATCTTTGAACAACCAACAAAAACCAAGGGAACTCATAAACTGGGGGAGGTGACACATGCCGTAGGCATCCCGGTCATGGCAGATGAAAGTCTTAAAACCCTGGACGATGCCTTTAGGCTTGCACAGCACGACCTAATAGATATGGTAAACATAAAGCTGATGAAAGTAGGTGGTATCATGGCAGGGATGCATATAAATTCGGTAGCTAAATCTGCCGGCCTGGAGGCTATGGTAGGGTGTTTGGATGAATGTGCATTGGGAATATCAGCCGGACTACATTTTGCCTTATCCAGACCCAATATCCATTTTGCAGACCTGGATGGGCACCTGGATCTTGAAAATGATCCTTTTCTGGGTCTTTTTCGCCTGGAAAAATGAGTATTGTATCCGTCAGAAGCAAACGGACTGGGATTCTCCAAATAGAATTCTTCAAAGATTGGTAATCTAAGCTTACTTTTACAGCGTATAAACAGTATGAAAAAAATGATCGAAATTGAAAATATAGACCTGTCCTATCTAAGCATTGATGATTATCAGGAGTTAAAAGAGGCCATGATCGAGGCCTATTCATCCATGCCCAACGCCTATTGGCGTGAACACCATATTCAAAACCTGATCGACCTTTTCCCGGAAGGGCAGGCCGTGATCAAGATCAATGGTGAACTGGCGGGGTGTGCGCTGTCTATCATCGTTGATTATGCCAATTTCGACGTTAGCCATACCTACAAGGAGATCACTGGGAATTATACCTTTTCTACTCATACGATGGAAGGCGACATGCTTTATGGCATAGACGTGTTTATTAAGCCTGAATATCGTGGATTACGCCTGGGAAGACGTCTTTACGATTACAGGAAAGATCTTTGTGAACGATTAAATTTAAAAGGGGTTGCCTTTGGAGGCAGAATGCCCAATTACCATTCGCATGCCGATACCTTGTCACCAAAAGAATACATCCAAAAGGTGCGAAGAAAAGAGATTCAGGATCCTGTATTGAATTTTCAGATCTCCAACGACTTTCACCCTGCCAAGGTCATAAAAGGCTACCTGGAGGGCGATGAAGCCTCTAATGAATTTGCGGTCCTGATGGAGTGGGATAATATTTATTATGAAAAACCTAACAGAAAAGCTACCAGCAAGAAAAAAGTAATAAGGTTAGGCCTTATCCAATGGCAGATGAGACCATATAAGAATCTGGATGAGCTCTTGCAGCACGCTGAATATTTTATTGATGCCGTTTCGGGTTACCGATCAGATTTTGCACTGTTCCCAGAGTTCTTTAATGCTCCATTGATGGCAGACAACAACCATATGCCAGAATCACAGGCAATACGGGAATTGGCCAAGCATACAGAGGATATTGTAAAGAGATTCTCAGAATTTTCTATCTCTTATAACATCAACATTATCACTGGTAGCATGCCCGAAATGAAAGATGGAAAACTGGTAAATGCGGGGTATTTATGCCGCAGGGATGGTAGTATGGAGCGGTATGAAAAATTGCATGTCACACCGGATGAAGCCAAGGTATGGGGAATGCAGGGAGGGGATGAATTAAAGACCTTTG
>NZ_JBATLB010000138.1:0-7426 GCF_049669965.1 Muriicola sp.
GACAATGCGGCTACTTCTCAAACGCCAAAACAAGTCATAGATACTATCGTAGATTATTACAGTAATTACAATGCCAATATCCATAGGGGTGTGCATGCCCTGGCACAGGAAGCTACGGAGGCCTATGAAGGAGCCAGAATTAAAATTCAGCATTTCTTTAATGCCGCTAAAAAACACGAGATCATTTTTACATCCGGGACCACCCATAGTATTAACCTGGTGGCCAATGGATTTACGGCATTTATAAAAAAGGGAGATGAGGTGTTGGTCTCGGCCATGGAACATCATTCCAATATTGTACCCTGGCAAATGCTGTGTGAGCGAACCGGGGCAAGCTTACGAGTAATTCCTATGAATAAGGAAGGAGAACTGTCCATGGACAGCTACAGGAATATGCTCTCCAATAACACCAAATTAGTAGTCTGCAATCATGTGTCCAATGCCCTGGGAACGATTAATCCGATAGGTGAACTAATAGAGCTTGCACATAAAGTTGGGGCAGCCGTGCTTATAGATGGAGCGCAGTCTTCCCCGCATATTAAGGTCGATGTTCAGCAATTAGATGTTGACTTCTATACAGCTTCTGCCCACAAATTATGTGGTCCTACGGGAATAGGGATGTTATATGGAAAAGAAGAATGGCTGGCTAAATTGCCGCCTTATCAGGGGGGAGGGGAGATGATTGCCGAGGTTACTTTTAAAAAGACCACCTATGCAGATCTTCCGTATAAATTTGAAGCCGGCACTCCTAATATTTGTGGAGGGATAGCCTTTGGCGCCGCCCTGGATTATTTAAACACCATTGGCCTGGAAGCCATTGAGGAATATGAGCATGAACTGTTAACCTATGCTACCGCAAAACTTCAGACAATAGAAGGCGTTAAGATCTATGGGACAGCTGCGCATAAAACAGCGGTGATCTCCTTTAATATTCAGGGCATACATCCGTATGATATGGGAACACTCCTGGACAAGATGGGGATTGCAGTGCGTACCGGGCATCACTGCGCTCAACCTGTTATGGACTACTATAAGATTCCAGGGACCATACGAGCCAGCTTTAGTTTTTATAATACCACGGAGGAGATAGATCGTTTTATTGAAGCGGTTATAAAGGCCAAAGAAATGCTGCAATAGAATTTTTATCTCGCAATCCATGTGGTTTGCAAACAAGGGCAGCACTATTGAATGACAGTAATACTTATCGTATTTTTACGACAAAGGAGAGAGAATGAAAATACAGGAAATACAACAGGAGATCGTAGAAGAATTCTCCATGTTCGAGGATTGGATGCAGCGCTATGAATATATGATAGAGCTAGGAAAGTCTTTGCCATTGGTCAAAGAGGAATACAAGACCGAAGACAATATCATAAAAGGGTGCCAGAGCAAGGTTTGGGTGCATGCTGAACTAGAAGGTGAAAACCTTGTTTTTACCGCGGATAGCGATGCGATCATCACCAAGGGAATCATCGCCATTCTTATAAGAACGTTTAGTCATCAAAAACCACAGGACATTATAGATGCGGGTACAGACTTTATAGATGAAATAGGATTAAAGGAGCATTTATCTCCTACCAGGGCCAATGGTCTGGTTAGTATGATAAAGCAATTAAAACTATATGCGGTAGCATATCAAACACAGTTAAATTAGTCAGCAAATGAGTGAGACCGTTATTGATACCCAGGAATTAGGCGAGAAGATCGTTAAGGTACTTAAGACCATTTACGATCCCGAGATCCCGGTAGATATTTATGAACTAGGACTGATCTATGACGTCTTTGTCAATGAAGACAATGAAGTAAAGATACTAATGACCTTAACCTCTCCCAATTGTCCGGTAGCAGAAACGCTCCCCGTAGAAGTGGAAGAGAAGGTAAAGTCGCTCAACATGGTCAAAGATGCCGAGGTGGAGATCACCTTTGATCCGCCCTGGAATCAGGACCTGATGAGTGAAGAGGCCAAATTAGAATTAGGGCTTCTTTAGAAACCATCACCCTAACTGGTATGCAGGAAGAAATCGTAAATAGAGTTGCCTCAAGCGCGCTTATCACTTTTGACCTTGAGGATTACTATCCTGAAGGCCAACGGATAATCCTCGATATAAAAGACTGGTTGTACGAAGGTATTGTTCTGAAGGAGAAAGACTTTAGGATGTATGTTGCTGATCATTCTTGGGAACAATACCAGGACGCCTATGTAGCTCTTCATTGCTCCACAGATGCCATTGTTCCGGCCTGGGCATTTATGCTTATCACCACAAAACTGCAGCCTTATGCCAAACAAATAGTGTTAGGCGATAGGGTATTGCTGGAAACTGTTCTGTACAGCGCGGTGCTAGAGACACTCAATATATCTTCTTTTGAGGGTAAGTCGGTAATTATCAAAGGATGTTCCCACAAACCGGTTCCCGAGAATGCCTATATATGGGCTACTCAAAAATTGCAGGGAGTTGCTAAAAGTATTATGTACGGGGAAGCGTGTTCATCGGTGCCTCTGTACAAGAAGAAGTGACAAATACTCCTAAACTTTCAATTTTTTGTATCTTGCCGCTCATTAAAATACACTACTACAATGAAAAAAATTCTATTTATTGCCGGCCTGCTGCTTAGTACCACAATGTTAATTGCGCAAACAGAGGAAGAACTTAAGGCCACTCAAAATGCGAAGAAAGATTCCATCGCGGCTATTCAGGGGAGAGTTAATGCTATACAGGCTCAATTAGATGCCCTTCCTGGTTGGAAGATAGGCGCTTTTGGGGTTATTGGCACAAACCTGGCAAATTTTAATAACTGGTATGCTCAGGGATTGCCAAACAACTCCTCCGGGAACATTGGGATCACGGTAAACGCCTTTGCCAATTTAAAAGAAGAAAAATTCTTTTGGCGCAATTCGGGAAATATCAATCTAAGTTGGGTTAAGCTAGATGACAAGGATGATCCTACGGACGACTCAGGTTTTAGAGAATCTACAGATGTCTTTAATATCTCCTCATTATACGGTAGAAAGCTTAGTGATAAATTTGCAATTTCTACCCTGGGAGAATACCGAACTACTATTTTGAACAATTTTAATGATCCCGGATACCTAGATATAGGGGTTGGAGGTACGTGGACTCCCTGCGATGATCTTGTAGTGGTAATCCATCCTTTGAACTACAACTTTGTTTTTAGCAGTGAAGACACCATTTTTAACTCTTCCCTGGGTGCAAAGATACTGGCAGATTATACCAAGAATATAGGTAGTATTAACTTCAAGAGTAATTTATCTCTCTTTCAGAGTTATGAAAGCGGCGACCTAAATAACTGGACATGGACCAACTCTTTTTCCTATACCTTATGGAAGATGATAGGGGTTGGTTTTGAAGTGGGACTCCGAAACAACAAACAAGAAGCACTTAATTACGCAATAAATACGCTGGGAAATACCGGGGCAACCTTTGATAATGTGGATAATGATCTGCAGACCTACTGGACCTTAGGACTCTCTTATAAACTTTAATGCGGACTAAAGGAATAAAAAAACCCTGATCAATACGATCAGGGTTTTTTTGTTAGCAGGTCTTCTAATAAGATCTTAATTCTTATAGTGTTGATTTGGGGAAATGAACACTAAAGTAGTAAGTTCAGGTAAGATTTGGGGATAAACACGTACACTTAACTACACTGTAAATGTATGACGGGAAGTTCCGCAAGCCAAAACTATGTTGTCAACTATGGGGTTCTTGTTGTGAAAAATATGAAGTGTATATTTCTTCGATGAACTACCTAATTTTTAAATAGTCAAGTTAATATTCATCCAGATTTTCCGGGTATAAAAAGTTGTTATATGGGAATCTGGTAACATGGATATTGCGAACCGTCTTATAGACCTGTATTTTAAAGGCTTCCAAATTCTCTTTGTTCAGGGCAGAAATAAATAAAGCATTACCCCCCATACGATGCATCCAGGTATTTTCCCATTCTTCGAGGCTCATGTGCCTGCTCGTTCTTTCCGTGGCAAGATCGTCTTCCTCTATTACCTCAGGTTCATAGAGGTCTATTTTATTGAAGACCATAATGGTTTCTTTGTTTGCGGAGCCTATCTCACTTAATATCTTGTTTACAGAAGCAATGTGTTCTTCAAAATTGGGATGCGAGATGTCTACCACATGTAAGAGAAGATCTGCCTCTCTTACCTCATCGAGGGTGCTTTTAAAACTCTCTACCAATTGGGTGGGAAGTTTACGAATAAAACCTACTGTATCACTCAATAAAAATGGGAGGTTCCCAATAACTACTTTACGCACCGTGGTGTCCAGGGTGGCAAAGAGTTTGTTTTCGGCAAAAACATTGCTCTTGCTAATTACGTTCATAAGAGTAGATTTCCCTACATTGGTGTACCCCACCAAGGCTACCCTTACCAGGGAACCACGGTTACCACGCTGGGTTTCCATTTGGCGGTCTATCTTGGTTAGCTTCTTTTTGAGCAGGGATATCCGGTCTCTTACAATTCGTCTGTCTGTTTCTATTTCTGTTTCCCCGGGTCCTCTCATTCCAATTCCACCGCGTTGCCTTTCTAAGTGCGTCCAAAGGCCGGTTAGTCGTGGCAGGAGATATTCGTATTGGGCCAGTTCTACCTGGGTCCTTGCATAGCTCGTTTGGGCCCGTTGGGCAAAAATATCCAGGATAAGTCCGGTTCTATCCAGGATCTTACACCTCAGTTGTTTTTCAATGTTCCGCTGCTGAACAGGGCTAAGTTCATCATCGAAGATCACGGAACCAATTTCGTGTTCTTTAACAAAGGCCTCAACTTCCTCTATTTTCCCGCTGCCTATATAGGTTTTGGGATTGGGAAGATCTATCCGCTGTACAAAACGCTTTTTTACTTCGCCACCGGCCGTATATGTTAGAAATTCTAGCTCATCCAGATATTCCGTTACCTTTTCTTCATTTTGTTCCTTGGTGATAACCCCAATGAGAACTGTCTTTTCGTGATCTATGGTTTGTTTCTCTAGCATACCGTGTAATATAGTGCAAAGCTACGCAATACCTGCTAAGTGATTTTGTATTTTAGGGATCATATTTAATAGCCATGGCATTCTCTTTCTTTAAAAAGAAACGCATCACCAATTTTTATACCATCGCCTTTTACAATCTGGAGAATTTGTTCGACACCAGAGACGATCCTACAAAACTCGATGATGATTTTACGCCCAAGGGATTTAAAAAATGGACGCCCAAACGCTATCGAAGAAAAATAAATAAACTATCGAGAACCCTTTCCCATTTGGGGGTGAAAGAAAGTGGGAGACCCCCTGTTTTGATAGGCCTTGCAGAACTGGAAAACAAACAGGTGATCGCAGATCTGATAACAGCCCGGGTATTGAAGGATATTGGATATGACTATGTGCACTACGATTCCCCGGATGAACGTGGGATAGATACGGCACTGCTCTATAATCAGCAACACTTTAAGCTGCTTTCATCTAACAAAATTCCTCTTTTGGTCAACAATTTAGACGGCGTACGGGATGCCACCAGAGATATCCTCTACGTGCACGGCCTGCTCAATGGGGAAGAGGTACATGTTTTTGTAAACCATTGGCCATCTCGCAGAGATGGAGAGACGGAGACGGCTTATAAAAGAATTAAGGCGGCAAAGACCATTCATACATGGATGGCCCAAATAGAGGAGAAGGTAGCAACTCCTAATTATCTGATCATGGGCGATTTTAATGATGGCCCCACTGATACGAGTATACAAACCCTCGTAAACGGCAAACCCCTATACAACCCAATGGAGGTACTTATCACGGCGCAAAGGGGTAGTGCCAATTACAAACAACGTTGGTCCCTTTTTGATCAGATCCTATTTTCAAAAACCTTCTTTAACAAAGAAGAAGGAACCCATAGTTTTGCACATGCCAATATATTTGATGATCGTTTTTTGCAGGAATGGAAGGGGAGATACAAGGGGAATCCTTTCCGGACCTATGTAGGCAGGAAATACTTAGGAGGTTACAGTGATCATTTTCCGGTCTATATCCAATTAGAATTAGCATCGTCAATCATTTAATGCCAAGTTGGAAATTCTGCAAGTCCCGATAGCTATCGGGATTCAGAAGTAGGCGAGAACAAGCAATTAGGTATAGCCATTGTACGCAGCAGTATTTAATTGTCTATTCCAAATTCAAGTTGACGGTTGAATTCTTCTGACGAGAAGATGCCTTTTGAATCTTTAATCAATTTTTTCTCGCTCATTGTCCAAAGCTCATATCCACTAACTTTCACTTTATGTCCTTTTCCGTTAGGATTTGCATCGGTCCCAGTTAGTGTCCAATGAAATTCAATTCCATTAGTTTTATGTACTAAACTGTCACAACTTACCTTCATATCTGGAAATTTGGTCATGAAACTTTGTGCAACCTTGGAAATTTCATTTCTCCCAGTAGCGGGTTCTCCGTCGTTTACCTGCAATGTTCCGTCATCCTCAAAAAACATCGCGACAAACTCAGGTCTTTGACTACCCCAGACCTGCGCATAACCTTGTGCGAAAATTTTTAAGTCAAATTTTAATTTTTCTTTTGGTTGCTCGTGAACTGACCAGGCAATGCTAAAAAGTTTCCATTGATTATCTGATTTTATCAGAGTTATATGGTTTATTTCACGTTTTCCAGGCACTCCAAACTTGTTGATAATGGCATCAGCCTTTACAAGTGCCATGCGCTCGGTTACAATGATCTCATAATCATCAACGATCTCTAAATATGGCATGGATTGATCGTCACTGTATAAATCATAAATTTCATCAGCTGTCCATAGCTTGGTCATCCAAATATCATCATTTAGAGATGTGTTCCCTACAATGGCTTCATCGTAAATCAATTCTTTCATAGCATCGACATTTTTATTTCCTGCCGCAAAAAGAAGCTTTTCGACGAATTGCACTATTTCTTGATTCTGTTGATTTTGGATTGAGTCTACTTTGACCTCCGTTTGTTGATTTACCGCTGTTTGTTCCTGACTGAATTGACAACTGAAAATCAAAAATGGCAGTGTCAAGAATGAAATAATATGGATAGATGAGAGTTTAGGCATTTACTTTTGATTTTATTGCTGATAACGGCACCGTATAACCGTCAGTTACGGTTTTGAAGTTATTATTGTTTTCCAGTTTGTTCGATTGTTCTGTAGGAATTGATCATACTCTTAACCATTGGTCCGCTCTAATTGCTGTTATACATTGTTACGGGGCGTTTACCTCAAAAGTTAATGTCGCCCAGTTTGATTCATAATCTATGCTCTCTTCAATACTTTCAAGCATATGGATGGTCGCAATGTACCAGCTTCCTTTATTGCTTATTGTGAAACTGACCTCTCCATTTTGATCGGTTCTTAAGGCAGTTTCCAGTCCATCTTTTACTTTTGAATTCCTTCGCGAACT
>NZ_JBATLB010000139.1:0-13618 GCF_049669965.1 Muriicola sp.
CCACCAACTTGTAGCGTAATGATCCGCAAAGAACAGATGTATTAGCGCGTCATACGTAGCTTCTAAGGTGAAAAACATGGCAGATCCATGAAAGGCTATACCGATCAAAAGCGCGAGAACCAATAAATTATTTGTCTGCTTCATGCTACAGTTCTGTAGGAAAATATAACATTATAAAGATAGATATATTGTGATGTAGGACTACTATCGGCCGCAGGCACAACACCGCCACTGAACTACAGAAAATCCCCATTCGTCTTTGTCAGTCCTTTTTGGAAGTCTTAACTATCTACTTTTGGCTAAGCAATTAGATAACCATATCAAACTAGTTTCATTAAAACAAATTAATATAATACTTAACCTATGAAAATTTTAGCAATTGATGATCAGCAATTAATCTTGCTCTCAGTAGAAAAAAAATTATCCGAATCGGGGTTTGAAGTTCAGATCGCCGATAGTGGTAGTAAAGGAATTGAGTTGTATAACAGTTTTCAGCCTAACCTTGTAATAGTGGACATTAATATGCCCGGGATGTCTGGTTTAGAAGTTGTAAAGCATATAAGGATCGATCAAAACCAGGATACACCCATATTAGTACTCTCTGGTAATACCAATGAATCTATTATTGTAGACGGTTTTGATCTCGGCATCAATGATTATATGAAAAAACCTGTAAGCCTAAATGAAATGGCAGCTCGGATAGATCGGATCTTAGGAGTTTGCACCTTAACAAACACTGCAATTCCTGCGACAGATCAACAAGTGATCCAGAAATATTGTGTTGGGGTTGTCATTCCGTGTTATAATGAAGAAGAACGACTTTCCAGTGCTGTATTCCAGGAATTTGCCTCAAAAAACCTGGGGTATCATTTATGCTTTGTAAATGATGGCAGTACGGATAAAACGCTGGAAGTACTTAATGAGCTCAGAAAAGGTAATGAAGATTCCATAAGCATCTATAACTGCGAAAAGAATGGAGGGAAAGCCGAAGCGGTAAGGCAAGGTTTGTTACATCTCACCAAGGACTTACAGTTTGATTATTTGGGGTATTTAGATGCCGATCTTTCAACAGATTTCAGAGATTTTGATGATTTGGTGAATACCCTGGAGAATTCAGATTTTAAGATTGTAAGTGGTTCCCGAATCAACAGAATGGGTGCTGATATTACTAAGGAATCTGCCCGAAAGATCATTAGTAAGACCATCAATCTAATTATTCAAACAATATTAGGGATGCCTTTTAAAGATACCCAATGTGGTGCTAAGATCATGAAGCGAGATATGATAGTTCCAATGTTTGACAAGAGGTTTATATCACGTTGGTTGTTCGATGTTGAGATCTTTATACGAATGAAGAAATTCTATGGGAAAGCGACTGTTCAGAGCTTGATCTGTGAACAGCCTTTAAAGAGGTGGATACATGCAGATGGATCTAAGCTTTCCATGAAAGACTCTATCAAGATCGTAGGGCAATTAGGGCAAATAGCCTGGTATTACAAGGCAGCTTAAGTAGCTCCACAAACATAAGACTGCATCCTGTCTATAGTATGCAGTTTGGTTTGTATCATTTGCTTATTGATATAAATCTACCTGCTGCCCATAGAGATAAACCAGGGAACGCTGTTAGTTGTTCTTCCCTTAAATAAGTGCCTATTTTTGAAACATCAACTAATAAAAAAAATATCATTATGAAAAATAACAGAGCTTACAAAGGATTATTACAGCTAGATGGCAGCAGAGAAATTTATCAGATCTGTGATGTGAATTTTAATAAAAAAGAAATTATTTTGAGCATCATTCCATCAAACATTTTAAAGGCAATTTAATGTACCTGAAGCGTAAAAAAGGCAGTGGCTTATTTGAAAAGCCACAAGACCTGAATTAGGTTAGCAAATAAAAAAACCCAACGTAAACCGTCGGGTTTTACTCTATTAGATGTCTTCTTTCTAAACTATAAATATTTAGACAAAGACAATATGGGTATTATCTGTATTTGCCCTGTCATAGAACTGACCAATAGTGATCACATCTTCTATCTCATCCACAAGGTCTTCTTTTTCAAGGTGGAACATATCAACGGCCAGTTTACAGGCCCACAGCCTGCAGCCAGAATCGGAAAGAATTTCCAGAAATTCTCCTACCGGAGGAAGATCCAATTTTTCCATTTCCTTTTTCATCATTTTGGTAGCCAAAGCCTCCACTCCCGGCAATCCTCCCAACATAGTTGGCATATGCATGGCCGGGTTTCCTACAGTGGCAATATGTAGATGCTCCAATTTCTTTTTTTGCACTGCTTCCAATCCAAAAAATGTAAAAAATATCTCGGACTCTATCCCTTCCATTCTTGCTCCATTTGCCATTACAAAAGCGGCATACACGTTTTCGAGCGTAGCTTTGGATAGAATAAAGAGCATTTTTTTAACGGTAGTCATATCTCAGTTTTTTTAGTTAAATACAGCTTTTAGGTTTTGGGATCCCGGCTATAAGTGTAGCTTTTTTTAGGGGTCCTGCTGGGAATAAGCTGTAAAAATCCTTAATATTGATCACCCCACTATTCTTAATTCCCCTTATAGACAATGGTTCGTCTTTTTTAAATTTATCTTGTATGTAATCGATCACTTCCCAATGTTTGGGCGTAAGGGTTATTCCTTCTTTTTGAGCAAGTTGCTCTCCGATCTCTTTATCCCATTGACTAAAATCGGTTAAATATCCTTCTTCGTTGACATGAATTTCTCTGCCTGCAATTGTTGTTTCCATTTTTATTGATTTTATAGTTGAATTGATATTAATTAATCTGTATGTACAAATTGTTTGCCTTTCTCCGACATTTTTGAGGGGACAAACGGAATAGGCACTCCTTTGAGCAACATATTCCAGTAGACCCACCTAAAGG
This sequence comes from Muriicola sp., assembly GCF_049669965.1. Taxonomy (NCBI): domain Bacteria; kingdom Pseudomonadati; phylum Bacteroidota; class Flavobacteriia; order Flavobacteriales; family Flavobacteriaceae; genus Muriicola; species Muriicola sp. The sequence continues at coordinate 2,894 of NZ_JBATLB010000139.1, forward strand.
CAAGTTTACCCATATGGTTCATCTTACTTTCCTTAAGCAATCGCAACGGACCTATTCCCGGGAAAGGAAAAGTTCCTTCCACCGGCTCGTGTGTATAGTTAAAGTCGATCAGTAAGGCTTTGCCGCCACCAGTTTCTATAAAGCAATTAGAGTGACCGTCAAACTCATCTTTCAAAGGTTCGTTGTGAATATACCTAAGAATGTTTTCTGTTAAGATCTCTGCTTCAAAATGAGCCACAGAGCCAGCTTTGGAAGCAGGTACATTGGTGGCATCGCCCAAAGCAAATATGTTTTTATGAGCGAGGGTCTGTAAGGTACCCTTATGTGTAGGGATATAATTAAGGTCGTCTCCCATACCCGAACGAGCAATAAGCTCATCTCCCATATTGGTCGGCACTGTTACCAGCAGATCATAAGGCACTTCGGTCTCTGCATAGTCAATGATCTTGTTGTTTTCCTGATCTACACGTTCTATGTTAAAATCGCTCACTACTTTGATCTTCTTCTCATCCAACAAGTATTGTAAAACTTTAGTAGCTTCTGTAGTGGTAAAGGCTCCACTTAAGGGAGTAACATAGGTGATGTCTACTTTGTCACGCATTTTCTTATCCTTAAAAAAAGCATCTGCGAGGAAGGCAAATTCCAAGGGTGCAACGGGGCATTTAATGGGCATTTCGGTGATATGAATGACCAATTTACCTCCTTTCCATTCTCTAAGTTTGTCCCTTAAAGCCTTAGACCCTTCAAAGGTGTAGAAATCAAAAATATTTTTATACCATTTTGGTCCCAGCATCCCTTCCACTTCTCCAGGTGCCGTTTTGGTACCGGTGGCCACAATGAGCACATCATAAGGTAGCTCTTGTCCACCCTCTAGTTGCACTATATTCTTTTCAGGGAGGATCATATCGATCTTCTTTTGAATATAACTGGCTTTCTTTGGGATGAATTTGATACCTTTTTTTCTAATTTGTTTAGGTTTATAGATATCAAAAGGAAGAAATAGATATCCAGGTTGGTAGTAATGAGTAGCATACTGGTCTACAATGGTCACCAACCAATCTTCCTTGCTCAATTTGGATGTTAAATGGTTGGCCATCATTGTCCCAGCTGTTCCGGCACCAAGTATTACTAAGTTTTTCATTTTATTGTTATTATAGGGTTGAATCGTATTTCTCTAATCGGTTTAGCAAGATTTTTTTTGCTATCAAAACCCACATTAGCAGGCTTTATAAGCCTTAATTATTTCTACTATAAAGTTACGAATAAGGCACGGCTCAGAATGTGACTTATGTCACATAAGGCAGGTTTTAAAAAGGAAAATTTCTTTAGGAGTTTGTAGCGGATATTTCTTCCACGCACACTATAAAACCAAGGGTGCTTTCTAAAATAGAATTAAGATATTAATGCCAAAAGTTCATCACTTCCTGAAAGGAAACCGATTGCACATACGGTTTCATCAATATATCGTGCTGGAAGGCATATGAAGTGAATCTTTTTCCAGCTGAAACTGCACGTATCAGGTGCTGTAACATTTGATCCTCATCTCCGGAAATGGCATAATACCGGGCTTTTGCATAGTCAATAGCACCATATTGGTATGATTCCCGCTGAGCATCCAAGCTTTTGATAAGAGAACTTGCTTCTTTTTCTTTACCTATCTTAAAAAGTGACATGGCCAGGTAGTTCTTATTATCTATACTTTCAGGTTTTTCTTGTAAAAGGGATCTCAACAATTCCTCCGCTTTCCCATAATCTGTTTTATAGAAATAGGCATATGCCATTAATTCTTTTTCTTCCCTTGCCAAGGCAGTGCTTTGATCCTCCAATGAATTTAACAACTCATTGAAATATTTATCCGCATTGTCTTTATCACCTGCCCTTAAAAACTCTTTTGCTGTGCTCTGTGTTTTTTTCCGCCACAAGGTCTTGTCGCTTGTCAGCCTGTAGGCATTCATAATTTCGGCTACTGCATCCTCATTACCCATTTCTACATAGGCGTTGATCAAAACTTCTTTCACCCACTCAAAACCCTTGGCAGAGCCATAATCTTTAAACATTTCAATGGGTTTCTGTGGATTTCCAAGTTCTATATCTGCGAGACCCTTAATATAATAACGATATTCACATTCCAGGCAATTATTAAGATCAACCCTTTCCATGAAGAGTTGCTGCCTATAAATAGAATCTACGGCCTCTGGTCTGTTCACAAACTGCAAAGCCAGGACCATAGCACTCATATTATTATTTATATCATCTGGTTGATAATTGTATTCTTTACGAAAATAATTGAATGCTTTTTGATTATCCCCATTGAGCAAAGCCTCCCACATTCTAACTAGGTTCACCTGCCGTTCCCCGGTCTTGGGTTCACGAGACCATATGGTTACAAGAGAATCTGCAATGGCAAATTTTTCTTGATTATAAAAATAGGTAAGGCGATGAAGTTTGGGTTCAAAATAATTGCTGTCTATGGCAATTGCAGCATTCATTGCGTTTAAAAATTCCGGATCAGAACTTTCGTAGTTGTCCAAGGCCTCTATCACAAGCTTAAAAGCCTCGTATTTAGGCGGCGTTTCTTCATAATCGGTGCCAGGCTTTCCCTTCGACAAATATCCCAGAATTCGTTGTTTTAGTTCCTCAATACAAGTTAGGGGTGAGTCTGTATCACATTCAACCGGGTCAAAAGATATGAGTGTCCTGTTCAAATTACCATCTAACAAGGAACACTGAACCAATAGTTTTCCATCATTTAAGTAATAGGTGCCTTTCAGAATTTTTCCAGGTTTAAGATAATCGGTAAGAATTTCATCGTCTGATGACGGTATCAAAGAAGCTTTTAAAACGGTGGAGTATTCTTCTACAATTTTAGGGGAGATCACTTGTCCAACATCATTTTGAGTGATTCCATGAATTATCCAGTCTACAGCCATTTTCCCAACAACATCTAGCTTTTCATCGGCTGTATTGTTTTCAAATGTTAGGACAGCGATCTTATTATTCTGATCCTCTGCAGCAAATACAAAGTCGCTCGAATTACTTTTCTCCAGGAAATTTGCATTCACAATAAGTGAAGTTGCAAATACCGCCATGATGGTAACCCCAAAGAGCATCGTAAAATAAAGTTTCTGAAAAGGGCTGTAAAAATGCACTCCCGGAAGGTGGATCTTTCGTTTTTTGGGTTTCTTAGTACCGGGCTCAGTTTTATTTGTACCTGAACTTACTTTTAGACCTTCCCGTTGGCTGAGTTTAGACTCCATAGGCTTTAACCTATATCTCCAAATTAAATAGATATAAAAAGGAAAGCCGGCTATAAGAACTAACAGCAGATAGGTCATTGAAATTTTAGGGAGGCCAAAAGGTTCCCATATGGTGGAGAATACCTGTATCAGCACCCAACTGGAAACAATGTAGATCGAAAGGTTTTTAAAAACCTCTTTTTCATGACATTCCTTAATAAATTCTTTAAAACCCATTGATGACCACGTGATAACAGATGCTTCTAAGATAGCGATAAATTGAGTATTTAGATTTGTTAGGAATTATTCTCTTTTATTCCTGCCACTACCCTACTTTTTAATTCATCTTTTTTTGCTACCTTTTTACGCCACCAAAAGAATATCACGCTTCTTTTTTAATTCAAAAAAGAAAAATTTAATACGAAAAAGAAAGCATCATGAAAAAATTACAAAAAGAAGACATTGATCAGGGAGTGTTCGACCTGTATGACGATTATGCGCACGATAGGATTCCCAGAAGACTTTTTATGGATAAACTATCTACCTATGCCGTAGGCGGTCTCACCGTAGCCTCCCTTCTTGGTTTTATTTCTCCGGACTATGTAAAGAAAATACAAGTACGGCAAGATGATCCAGGCTTAAAATCAGAGTTCATAACCTATGAATCCCCCAAAGGAGGCGGAACCATCAAAGGATTGCTATCCAGACCTGCTGATGCCACCAAAAAACTCCCGGGTATTATTGTGGTTCACGAGAATCGTGGATTAAATCCGCATATTGAGGACGTTGGAAGACGTGCCGGACTTGCAGGATTTATCTCTCTGGCGCCTGATGCCCTTACACCTTTGGGAGGGTATCCCGGCAATGATGATGCAGGTCGTGAACTACAGCGCAAACGCGATAGGAATGAAATGCTTCAGGATTTTATAGCAGCCTTTAATCATTTAAAATCGCATCCGGAATGTACAGGAGCAGTTGGTGTCGTAGGCTTTTGTTTTGGTGGCTGGATCTCTAACATGATGGCAGTGGATGTGCCAGAGCTGGGAGCATCTGTTCCTTTTTATGGAGGGCAGCCAACAGAAGGTATCGAGAAGATCAATGCACCTCTGCTGCTCCATTTTGGAGAATTGGATAAACGCGTGAATGAGGGTTGGCCTGCCTATGAAGCCGCGTTGAAAGCCAATGGAAAAGAGTATCAAGCTTTTATTTACAAGAATGCCAACCACGGTTTTCACAACGATACCACCCCCAGGTATGATAGAGAAGCAGCCGAGCTGGCCTGGAAGAGGACCATAGAATTTTTTACGGAAAAGCTATCCTGAATACTTAAACATTGCTTAACGAATAAAAAGGCTTAAGCCAGATATTTTATCTCCTTGAGCCTTTTAAATTTCATTGAATCTAAATGCCTTTTTACTTAAATCCAATTTTCTTCAATCCCAGATGACTAATTCTAATGGCTTCCAAAGGCTGCAAGCCATCAAAGGTCATATCCTGCTCCACCATATAGTGTTTCATCCCGGATAATTCTTTTTGAGCGAGAATACGTGCAAAATCAATGTTGCCATTGCCCACAGGAGCAAACCTGCCCTGGTCGTCCAAGTCTTTCACATGCCATATCTTAAACCTGCCCGGATATTTCTCAAAATAGGCCACAGGGTCTGCCCCTGCCTTGGTAACCCAAAATAGATCCATTTGAAAATTAACAATTTCCGGATCGGTATTTTCTAAAAGATAGTCTATGGTTACCACCCCGTTCTCATCTGGCATAAATTCAAAATCGTGGTTGTGATATAATAATTTTAAACCGGCCTTTTTGGCCTTTTTACCCAGCGTTGTGATGATCTCTGCCAGGTTTGCAGCCCCGCCTGTCATGCTCATTGTGTTGTTTTCCTGATCATATATAAAAAGTCCCATAGGAGGTATGGGAACCACGAAATATTGAAAACCTGCAGCTTTTACGTCTGCCATCATTGTATCTGCATTGTCCAAGGTTACAGAACTCTGATGGGCACTTATGGGGTGTAAACCCATTTTTAGAACTGTTTTCTTAAATTCGGCCGGACTTAAATTGTAAAATTTCCCGTCCTTATATCCTGCAGACTCAATGTACTTATACCCTGCGTCGGCCACCGCCTGTAAAGTTTTTATGGGATCAATATCCATATCATCCCTAACAGTATAGAGGGCAAGACCTCCGAATTTTTCCTGGGAATAGCCTATAAAAGATCCCGCTATGAAGAGTGAAACTATTATAAGTTTTAAGGTGGTTTGAACTAACATATTTTTCATCAGAGCAATTTTAATAATGAGGTAATTGTGAATTAAATATCGTTTCAAATCTAATAAATAATTGATGAACAACATGTCATAAACCATTCATCGACAGTTATTTTCCTGCAATTAACAATAGTATTTTTTAGTCTTGTTCACAATTCTCTGATACTAAAAAACCACTTTCGCTCTAAACTATACACAAGCATCGTACTTTTAAAGTAATACTAAACAAACTCAAATGAAGTATATAAAAATAGGGATAATAATCATTTTATCCGGACATCTAAGTGTCTCTTGTGGTGAAAGCACCGCAGAAAAAAATTCGGCATTTCAAACCGATGCAATGATGGTCAGAATAGCAGAAATAGAGATCGATTCTAATTATGTGGATGACTACATTGATATCCTTAAAGTCGAATCGGAAGCATCTGTCCGCTTAGAACCAGGGGTCATATGCATCTTTCCCATGTATCAAAAAGGGAATCCCACCCAAATAAGATTGCTGGAGATCTATGCGAATAAAGAGGCATACGAAGCCCATCTGAAAACTCCTCATTTTAAACACTATAAAGAGTCTACCCTTCACATGATCAAATCCCTGGATTTGGTAGATATGGAATCAATAGATCCCGATACAATGCTTGAAATATTTAGAAAAAACTGGCACCAAAACGGGATTAAAAAATGGGAATACTAAAGAATGGTTGTATACTCAAAAAATACAAATCCAAATATGTTGTTGCTGCCCATGGGCGGAATGGGGTTATTCATACTTTTCTATATCATGGCCGCCATGAATTATCCCGGTGGTTCCTGGATAGCACCTGATCAGGATGGCTTCAGTTTTTGGAATAATTATCTATGTGATCTGTTGGATGTTTATGCGATCAATGGTGAAGCCAATTCGGCCCGATCTTATGCGATCATCGCCTTGGGTTTTCTATGTACAAGTCTATTTTGGTTATGGTTTAATCTACCCGGATTATTCGAGAATAAAAGCATCAATCAAAGCATCATGCGAATATCAGGGCTGCTATCGCTGATCACCATTGTTTTTTTGGCTTTGGCCAATCATGATACCGTTGTTTACGTAGCAGGTTTTTTTGCTGTAATTGCCCTGATAAGCTGTTCCATAGAACTTTTTAAAGAGGGCCGTAAAATCCTTTTGCTGTTGGGCCTATTTTGTCTTCTGGTCTTTCTTATCAATTACTATATATATGAGTCGCGCCTCCTGATTTCATCGCTACCTGTCGTACAAAAATTTACGTTTATATTATTTATAAGCTGGTTTGTTTCTTTAGATGTGGCTTTATATCGGAGAGTGCGGTTTACTGAATACTGAAGATAAATCCGAATTCTATTAGTCTTTAACAACCTTGCTTTCAGAGGACCATCCCAATAATTTTATTCAACTACCCAATTGGACCAAAACCTCTAAGGGAACTAACGTGAACACTTTTGAGTATCCTTATTCAAAATATCGGTCTTACTAAAATCGTTTTTTAATATTGGCTCCCATTGAAAATCGGTTAGGTCGCTTACGGTAAAATTAGATTTTGGATCGGTCTGTAAAAGCTGCTCGGTAAAATTATCCTCCATAGCTTTTAGTTCGTCTAACTCACAGGGACTTAACTCACCTTTTATGGCTTTAGCGCCCAGGAAATCAATAGCTTCCGGTTTAACGCCCTTGTTCATCTGCACCACAACTGTTTTGCCATTGTCCATGCGTTGTACCGTAAATAATCCGTTGATGTCTTCGGAGACATAAAAGGAATTGTATTGATAGCGAGCACCTGTAAGGTATATCGCCGCATCGGTCAAACAGGGAGACGGCTTACTTATAATTCTGGTATTGGTTCGGTCGATAATTCCATCAGGGTAAAGCTTTAAAAGGGCTTGCTGTAATGCCAAATAACCTACCACCAGACCATCGCAAAGATGGCCGTGAAACTTTGCCAAATCTTTCAATTCTAGCTTTTGGATGTTTCCCAACCTACCTTTGGAGAAGTCGGTATCATTTACACGTAAACCTGTTTTGTAGCTTTTTGGTTTCGCAGGAAGATAGAGGGTAAGTGTGTTTACCGCTGTATTTATTTTATCCAGGTGACCCATAAAGGTTTGGTCATCGCTTAAATAATGCACATGGATATAACTTCTGGAAGATGTGAAAATACCCTGATGCTTCTCTGAGTAGAAACCCAATAACGAACCAATGCCATGATTAAATGAAAATACTTGTTGCTTCACATCTGCTCTATAGCCTTCCACATCCGGACTTCTCGGTGTTACGATATGGGTGGTCAGGGTATCGAAGCTCCCGATGATCTGAAAAGGGAAAGGCTCTTCGGTATTATAACCGTTTTTCTTTGCAATCGCCGCCACCTTATTCTGGATATCGTCCAATGTATTTATATCTCCAGAAAGCTCAAAAGCCTCCCATTCCGAAACATTCGCATACACAAAAAATGGAGAGCGAATATCCCAACTCTGACTGACCAGGGCTCTTCCTTCCTCAAAAGCGGAAGCATAAAAAGGTTTTCCGTCAAAGACCATTATTTCCCCCTTCATCCGGTCGTACGGGCCCATACCAAAAAGATGTGATTTGTCTGGCAAGGTGTCTAGCCAGACCTGTGGTTTAAAATTGGTCCTTCCCATCTCATTCATGGCACCTGCGGTAAAGACCTTGCCAGACTCCTGGGCAAGACCAACTTGGGATACTAATGCGACAAGTAAAAGAACAGCGTAAAGTTTCAATAGTTTCATCTTTTTGATTTAAATATTATAAAATGAGATTGAAAAGGTAGCCTGAAATTATGATGCAAAGGGTTACAACGCCGAAGAAGATGCCAATGAGTTTTATGGACATTACTTTTTTCAACAACATCGCTTCGGGCAAAGAAAGTCCGACCACACCCATCATAAAAGCGATTGCAGTTCCCAATGGAATTCCCTTGCTCACCAGGACCTGAACTACGGGCAGTATGCCCGAAGCATTCGAATACATAGGTATGGCCACTATCGTAGCAATGGGCACCGCGAACAAATTCTCTTTGCTCATATATTGCTCAAAAAAGCCTTCGGGAATATAGCCGTGCATCAATCCCCCGATAGCGATTCCCACGATTACATAGGGTACGATACCTTTCAATATTTTAACGACCTCGCGCCATATAACGGGCAGCCGTTTGGTAAAGGCCTGTTTTTCCTCTTGGAACTTATCCTGTTCCCTTTGGGCGCTTGCCAGAACCTCTTTTACCCAAGGGGTCAGCAAGTGTTCCAGATTCAGTTTTTGAAGTATGAAACCTGAGGTTGTTCCCAGCAGAATACCACTGACCACAGAAAGTATCGTTGTCTTCATCCCAAAAAGACCTACGAAGAGACCTATGGCCACTTCATTGACTAAAGGCGAGGTAATCAAAAAGGCGAAGGTTACCCCGAGGGGTATGCCACCACGTACAAAACCGATGAACAAGGGAACGGATGAACAAGAACAGAAGGGAGTTACTACTCCAAATACACTTGCCATCAGGTATTCCAGGCCATATAATTTATTTCTCGAAAGATAGTTCTTGACCTTATCTATGGGGAAGTAGCTATTGACGATACCCATAAAAAAGATGACGATTACAAGCAGGATAAGAATCTTGGCGCTATCATAGATAAAGAAGTTAAGGGCCTCGGCCAAATGACTTTTGGCTTCCATGTTCAAAACATCATATACCAACCAATCTGCTATATGTTGGATCCAATCAAACATGTTTACAGACAACAATGTTGCCGGATATTAAGCAGGTTTGCTTTACAGTATTGTAGATCGTCCCGAACTTTTCGATATTCTTCTTTAAAAGAGTGCTATTCAATTTTTCGTCCTGTGTATAGATGGTCAGTTCGTAGGTTAGCTGATCTATTCGTGGTGGGTTTTCAAGACGTACGGCATTTACCAAAAGTTCGGCTTTTATGTATCCGAATTGCATAAGGCCTGAAAAACGTTCTACATTTTTAAGGATACAGGCCGCAAAAGAACCTAAAAACAACTCGGCAGGATTTGGCAAAGTCTCCGATGTTTTTTCGGTAATACCAAAGCCAATATTAAATTCCTTAAGCTGAATAACAGCATCATTAGACGCATTGGATACCGCCTTAATCGAATAGTTGCTCATGACTCTTTAGTTCTTCAAAAGTTCCAATACTTCCGCTTTGGTAGGTACTCTACCTTTTATGGTAATCTCTTCATCGATGACCAATGCAGGGGTAGACATAACATTGTACTTCATGATTTCCATAATGTCTTCCACTTTTTCAATTGTGGCTTCTATACTATTCTCCCTTATAACCTCTTCTACCACTGAAGTGGTCTGTTTACACTTGGGACAGCCTGTTCCGAGAATCTTGATTGTAATGCTCATAATTTTGTTTTATTTACTATGTACTCTTTATCAGAATCTAAAAATCAACCTTAAAAAAACTCCTCAAAAAGCACCTTTGCCTTTTTCCAGTTTTCTTTGTCAATGCAATATTTAATCTTCGGGGGATTCAGTTCTCCCTGAATCAAACCGGCGTTCTTAAGTTCCTTTAGATGTTGTGAAATTGTAGATTGAGCCAGTGGAAGTACCTCAACTAAATCTCCTGTAAAACAACAGGACTGATTTTCCAAATGTCTCAAGATGGCAATTCGAGTAGAATGCCCAAGGGCTTTCGCAAACCTTGCTAAGGCTTTGTCTTCCTTTTCACTATTGCTATGTGCTGATGTTGACTTCATTTTCAATCGTAAAATTACGATTGGTTTTAGCTGTGAAGTATGATATTAATCATATCAGAAGATAATTTTACCAGGCGTTTTATTGGTATTAATTTTTTGGGGGAGACGGGGCTCAAGGATAACCAGAAGGCGTTGACAATATGTTTTTTAATTTAGATTCACCAATTATAGGTATCTTGTTTCTTGAAGGTATCTAAAGTCTTTACGTATGAAAAGAGTCTTAATTTTTCTCTCTTTCCACTTGTTATGCTGTTTTGTGGGTAATGCACAAAATACTATTGCCGAACGTTTAGGATATCCTGCCGATACTAAACTATTGATCTTGCATGCGGATGACCTTGGCGTTGCCCATTCAGAGAATGAAGCCAGCATCTCGGCTTTGGAAAAAGGCCCGTTAAATTCTGCCAGTATCATGGTTCCTTGTCCTTGGTTTCCGGAAATAGCCTCTTATGC
>NZ_JBATLB010000140.1:0-2316 GCF_049669965.1 Muriicola sp.
AGAAATAGAAATAAGGGTACCTTTCATACCTCCGTCTGTGGCGGCGCGTTGGAGGATGTCTGCGAGATCTTTTTGAATGACCCCTGATATTTTTTTCTGTCGTTGGGTTTCCATGGGGCAAAAATACGTAGAATAATATGTAAATTGGAGGTACAAAGTTAGAAGTGCGAAATACGAAGTTAGAAATACGAGGGAATGAAGAAGATTGAACATTTGGGAATAGCGGTAAAGGACCTACGAGCATCCAACCTATTATTTGAAAAATTGTTGGGGGTGGCCCATTACAAGACCGAAGAAGTGGCCTCGGAAGGGGTGAATACCTCCTTTTTTAAGGCAGGCCCCAATAAGATAGAATTGCTGGAGGCCACCAACGAGAACAGCCCCATTGCCAAATTCATTGAGAAGAAGGGGGAGGGTATCCACCATGTTGCTTTTGAGGTGGAAGACATCAAAGCGGAGATTGCCCGACTGAAAGGCGAAGGCTTTGTGGTGCTCAACGAAGAACCCAAAAGGGGGGCTGACAATAAATGGGTGGCCTTTTTGCACCCCAAAACCACGAATGGGGTGCTTATAGAATTGTGCCAGGAACGGGCATAAGATCCTGGCAGCAAATTCCAAAGGACACTGTTATTTTCAGGGAAACTACAAATGGGGTTAGACAGGACCTACTGTTTTGATGTTGAAACCTTTAATCCCATTAGTTCATCCTGCAAGGTCTTGCTAAAGAACAAATAAACGAGTGCGGAAACGGGCAGCACAAACATACCTACCATTTTCAGCAACGTCCGCTTCACCAACTCAATGCTCCTAACGGCAGGCTGCCCTGCCTGGACAACCATCAGGTTTGTTGCTTTTTTGCCAACGGTAACGCCCTGGGAGAATACATCGAATATCAAAAAATAGCCGAGGTAAAATACAACGTCATAGGAAAATCTGCTTATCAGGGTGTAGTACTCCGTATCTAGCCGATATCCGGGCATGTCTGGTTTCACCAACATACCAAAGAGCTGTATGATGGCGTTTACAATGATCAGGTCTATTAAAAATGCCAGTATTCGTTTATTCTTTAGCCCCATTTTATTTTACAATTACTTTATACACCAAAGTTTTAATTTCGCCGTTCGCATCCACCTCATAGTCTCCTTCAGCAATGCTAATGACATAGTTTTGGTATGAGATGCTCGAAGACGCGTCTACCGATATGCCTTCTATTTTGCCTTTTTTCATGAGCTCAGCACTGTTTTTGCTGCTGAATTTCATAGGAATACATGCGGCACAAACACAACAAACTGTAACCTTCGTTTCTATGGTGGTCTCACCAAAAATATACTTTATGGTTTGCTTAATGGTGAACGTACTGCATCCGTTTACCGGGAAGGCCTTTACATCTTCAAGGCCCATAGGACAATCTCCTTTAGATGAGGTGTTTTTATTTTCTTTAGAAAATAAAACACTAAGGTCTTCCACATAAAGGATTTGTTGCCCTTCTTTTGTTGTTTCATCCTTTGAACACGAAAAGGACGATACAAGCATTACTAAAAATACGAATCTTACTGTAATTTTTTTCATTTTTACTATTTTTTGACGTTCCTACTCTTTCGATTTTCGGTTTCCTCGGCCGACGGTTTTTTAGGGTGATGGCGGCAACCACAGCGATAAAAATGGGAGAGGAGTTCCCGGCAGACCTTTTCCATAGTTTTGAAGAGAGACAAACCAGGTTTTCACCGGCGGGGAAATGCCCGGGAATCAGAACAAGTTTAGTGTTTTGTAGTGCAATACCCTTGCAGCTATTAGGGGGGGAGTTATTTTCTGTTTAAAGGGAGAGGTACACAGGCTACCCGAAGCTAATTTTTTTTAGGGTGCCCCAAGAGCGGCATTTGAATTATAAGCGGGATGGCGCTTATGCCTTTAAAGCCTTAAAAGATATTGCAGCAAAGCAAAATAAGTAGTAATATTGCACGCTCCAAGCCCAATTCGTATCTTGTTTATTAGAATTTGAGATTTGGAATTTTGAATTTATTCGCGTCAGCGAATACGGTCCTATAGCTCAGTTGGTTAGAGCACCTGACTCATAATCAGGTGGTCCCTGGTTCGAGCCCAGGTGGGACCACATCAAGCAGAAAACCCGCGCCAAGAGGCGTGGGTTTTTGCATTTCCGGGGAGAAAGCACAGCTTGCTGATGCTTGCGGACCGGAAATGCAAAGATGCGGTGCGCATAAGCGCACTGCTGTTTTCTATTTGCAGAAGCGGGCCTTCTCTGGTCCATTTCCGAAAGGAAATGAACCCAGGTGTCAATGAGAAGGAAACTCACCATAC
>NZ_JBATLB010000141.1:0-2646 GCF_049669965.1 Muriicola sp.
CCAGGGGGTACCATATTTGTCACCAGACGACTATCAGCCCGGAACTGGTAACACTATTCCTGTTATCTTCAGGAATACACCTCTATTCCTATTGGATAAGCTTTTTATCTTTACCTCCGAGGAGGAGGAATTCAGGTTAATAGGATCTGCAAATGCAGCGTACAAGCTTACGGATGATATTACTGTTTCCAACATCATATCAACTGATTATGCGGAGCAGAAAAGGTTGGATGCGGAATCCTCAAGAGGTTTTACCAGACAGCTTTTTGCTGAGACAGGCAATACTACTCCTGGGATAACAACTTTGCAAAATACCAGGTCTTTGAGCGTTAACAATACGCTAAGTGTTAACTTCGCGAAGGAATTCGGTTTGCACTCAGTAGATGCTAGTGCCATCCTCGAATACACTAAAAACCACTACAGTACTTTTGGATTTGTAGCGAGAGGTACCGACCCTAAAACAGAATCTCCTGGAGACGGCTCTAGTTTTGTGCCGGATAACTCTGCTAACGATTTCTTCGTAGATGACGCAAACGCTAACATCCTAAGTACCGGAAGGCTTTCTTATATAGGTTTAGTCGATTACGATTACGATACCCGTTACGGAATCTCAGGGACTGTTCGTAGAGACGGAAGTTCAAGATTCGTAGGAGATAACAAATGGGGTACATTCTTTTCAGTTGCTGCCCGTTGGAATATCTCTAACGAGGCCTTTATGGAATCGGTAGACTGGATCAATGAACTTAAGTTACGTGGATCTTACGGATCAAACGGTAACGATATTATTAATGATGCAGGTGGATTCTTAAGAAACGTTTCTGCACCAGACCTTACTGAAGCCTTCTTCGCAACAGGTTCAGGATATGGTGGTGTAAACAGTATTTTCAGGAGCCAGATAGCTCAGCCAGACTTAAAATTTGAGGTAGTGAAGCAATTTAACGTTGGTTTAGACTTCGAATTTTTTAATAGCAGGGTAAGAGGTTCTGTTGACTACTATCAGAAAACAACCGAAGATCTTTTCCAGTTTACTCCCGTATCGAATATCAACGGGGTTACAGGATTGTTTAGGAACTTTGGAGACCTTGAGAATGAAGGGTACGATATTGCTGTTCAGTATGACATCTTACGCAAGAATAACACCTTACTTACTTTAAGGGTCGTTGCTAACAATAACGTGGCCACGGTTGGGCAAACTCCTTCTCCAGAAGGAAACCTCGATGCTGGTTTTGTTGAAGGTGGATTGTATGGAGAGTATTACACTACAAGGTACCAAGGGGTGAATCCTGCCAACGGGAATCTGCTTTTCCTTGATGCCGATGGTAACTTAACAGAAAACCCGAATCCAGACACGGACAGGGTGGCCTCAGGAAAGAATATCTTTCCGGAGTGGCAAGGTAGTTTTGGTTTCGATTTCAGCCATGAAGGCTTCTTCGTAAACGCCACTTTTACCTATACCGAGGGTGTTGACAGATTCGACAATGACTATGCGAACTTTATCAATCCAACTAATATTGGACAGTTCAGATTGTCAAGAGATATTCAAAGAGCATGGACTCCGGATAACAGGATTACCGATATTCCAGCTCTTGGTCTTACAAACTTGGCACTACAATCTAATTCTGACAGGTTCTTAAGAGATTCTGATTATATCCGATTGCGTAATGCAACCATAGGATACGGACTTACTGAGAAACAACTGAAAGGAACCGGGTTGGAAGGATTGCGATTTTTCATCAGTGGGGAAAACGTATTTACCCTAACTGAGTGGAGAGGATTCGATGCAGAGAGTACTGTGAATACCTCCAGAAGGTTTCCAACTCCTTCTATTTATTCTTTAGGTGTAGAAATTAATTTCTAAAAAAAAATTAAAATGAAAAGATATAGTTTTTCAATAATAGCATGTGCAACACTGTTCTTGTTTTCATGTTCAGATGCGACCGACATCGATCAGCCAGGTAGGTTGACGGAAAGAGCTGCTTTTGAAACCATAGATGATTTAGAAGCAGGATTACTTGGTACCTACGGTACCTTGGACACCAGTAGTGAAATTCAGTTCAATGCTGTGTTTACTGATGAGGTTTCCATTGGTTTTGACAACGGAGGCCAGGGTCTCGGCGACGGAACCTGGGGTTTTGTTCTGAATAACATCAGTGCAGCACCAACCTCATTTTGGACCGGAGCCTATGCAGGTTTAAACAATGTTAACATCCTCAGAGAGGCTGCTAGCAATTATGAGATTCAAGCCGGAGAGCAGGATCAGTATAACAATATACTGGGTCAGGCGTACGCCATCCGTGCTGCGTTGCACCATTTTATCATGACTTATTTCAGTACTGACCTAACAGATGATAATGCACTTGCAGGAATATTACTTGATTTTGTGCCAACACCATCTGATCAGTTGCTTAGAAGTACGAATGCAGAATTTTATGCACTTATCCAAAGCGATCTGAACCAGGCCGCCTCTCTGATTACAGGGGACGAAGGTAATACGTTCGTAAATGATGATTTCGTTACGGCCTTAAGAGCCAGAGTTGCTGCTTATAGAGAAGATTATGCAACTGCTGCTCCGTTAGCCCAGAGTTTGTTAAATTCTTATCCGCTGGCTAACAGGGCAGAATACGAAGGGATCTTCCTGGATGTAGA